>NZ_DALZXY010000050.1:0-25310 GCF_031988865.1 Arthrobacter sp. | reverse complement strand
CGCCGGCGTCGACCTGGGTGGCCCCGGAGGCCACGCTGGCTGCGCCGGCGGAAAGCTCGGAGGCACCGGCCGCCGCGGACTGGGCTCCGGTAGCTACATCGGCCGCGCCGCCGGCGAGGGTGGAGCTGCCGACTTTGAGCTGCCCGGCCCCGGATGCGGCCTCGGCGACGCCTGACTGGAGCGACGAGGTTCCATCCGCCACCTGCTGCGCGCCCGCGGCGAGCGGCTGGAGCTGGCTGAGGAGCGGGTTGTTGGGGTCCGCGGCCTTGAGCCCGGCAACAACCTGGTCAAGCCCTGAGGAAACCTGGGAGGCGCCGTCGTTCAGTGACTGGGCCTGCGGGGCAGCTGCTCCGAGCTTGTCGGCGAGGGTGCCGAGGTTCGAATCCAGCGAAGCGGCACCGGAGGCGACCTGGGAGGCGCCGTCGGACAGCGTGGCCGTTCCTGCGGCCAGTGACCCTGCGCCGGTGGACAGGCTGCTGCTGCCGCTGGCCAGCGCCGAGGTGCCTGCGGACAGGTCGGTCAGCCCGGAGGCCAGCTCGCCCGCACCGGAGGAGAGGCGGAAGGCCCCGTCCTGCAGGGTGAGTGTGCCATCTGCCAGGCTGTCGAGCCCGGCGACGAGCTGACCCGCGCCGTCGACTGCCGAGTCGATGCCCGTGCTGAGGTCTCCGGCACCTCCGGCGGCCTCGCGGAGGCCGGAGCCGGCGTCGTTCAGGCCCACCAGCAGGGAGGAGGCTACCTGGCCGCCCAGCTCCGAGGAGACTGCGGCCTGGACCTGGGCCATGGCCTGCTGGCCGAGGACGCCGGCCAGGAAGTTGTTGGAGTCGTTGAAGACGGCGTTCAGCCGTGCGGGCACGGGATGGTCCGTGCCAACGGAGACCGCGTTGGCGGAGAAGTCCTCGGGGATGGTCAGGGAGAGGTAGTAGGTGCCGTCCTTGACGCCTTTGGCGGCGTCGTCGGCGTCGGTCGGATGCCAGTCGAGGTCCGCGCCGTCCAGGAGGTTGCGCTCCAGTTCATCGCCGGCGTTTAGGGGCTCGCCGTCCTTGGTGGTTCCGGCGTCCTCGTTGACGAGCGCCACGGAGAGGTTGTCCATGTGCTCATCCGGGGAATCAAAGGCCCACAGGTACAGGGCACCGTAGATGAGGGGAATGAAGAGCATCACGACGACGGCGATCTTCGGCAGCGTGCCGCGGCGGAACCGGCTTAGCTCGGTGCCGGGGGAAAACAGGGCGAACATCAGCGGACCTCCTGGGTCAGCAGCAGTGCGGAGGGCTGGGGGTCAAGGTTTTCCCACAGGCCGTTTTCGAGGGAGGCAGCGCCGACGACGACGGCGGTGCCGGAGGCAGCGATGGCAGCGAGGCGTTCCCAGACCAGGCGGCGGGCGGTCTCGCTGTGCACCTGTTCGATGTCATCGACAAAGAGGATGCCCGGGCCGCTGAGCAGGGCCAGGGAGATGCGCAGCAGGAACTGCTCCGCCTCGCCCAGGTTCCAGATCACGGTGGAGGCGGCGGGGATTTCTTCCTCGCCGAAGGCCGGGGCGCAGGCGCGGGCGACGTGGCGGTCGGTGGCTTTGGGAACGAACGTCCACCACGGGGCGAGCCAGGCCAACCGTTCGCGCAGGGCCTGGCCGACGGTGACGCCCGGTTCCAGGTCGTCGATGCCTGCGAAGCCGGCGATCGCCGTCTGCTTCTGGACCGCCCGTGCGTCCCGGGGGAGTTCATGGCCAAGTACGGTCAGGGCGCCCTTCCCGGCCTTCATCCGGCCGGAAAGGGTCAGCAGCAGGCTGGTGCGGCCGCTGCCGGCCGGGCCGCAGAAGACGCTGAGGGGATCGGGCAGCTCGAAGCTGAGCGGGCCGTAGACGGGGCCCCGGGCGGCGGACAGGCTAAGGCCGTCCGCGGTGATAAGCGGTTGCACAGGGGTGCCTTTCAGGGAATCCGGGAGAACTCCCGGTCGGGACCAGTCAGTTGTACTGACCAGTCAGTTTGATCTGACCAGTCAGTCTAACTCATTGGAGCGGCAGTGCTAAAACCCTGCAGCGCTCCAGCGGGCAGGATTTGCACCGGGTTGAGAGAATAGGAACGTGACTGTTGCGACCCCGAACCTCAGGCTTGAACTGCCGCCCTTGAAGCTGGGCCCGCTGACCGTGGAGACCCCGGTGATCCTGGCCCCCATGGCCGGCATTACCAACCGCGCCTTCCGCCGGCTGTGCCGCGAATACGGCGGCGGCCTCTATGTCACCGAGATGGTGACCTCCCGGGCCCTGGTGGAGCGCTCGCCGGAATCCCTGCGCATCATCGGGCACGACGATGACGAGTCGATCCGCTCGGTCCAGCTCTACGGTGTGGATCCGGTCACTGTGGGCGCCGCCATCCGGATGCTGGTGGAGGAAGACCGCGCCGACCACATCGACCTCAACTTCGGCTGCCCGGTACCCAAGGTCACCCGCAAGGGCGGCGGGTCAGCGCTGCCCTGGAAGCTGGACCTTTTCACGGCGATCGTCCAGACCGCCGTCCGGGAAGCGTCCAAGGGCAACATCCCGCTGACCATCAAGATGCGCAAGGGCATCGATGATGACCACCTCACCTTCCTGGAAGCCGGCCGGATCGCCCGGGACGCCGGCGTCGCAGCCGTGACCCTGCACGGGCGCACGGCATCCCAGTTCTATTCCGGTAAGGCCGACTGGAGCGCCATTGCCGAACTGCGCGAGGCCCTCCCCGACGTTCCGGTGCTGGGCAACGGGGACATCTGGTCCGCCGAGGACGCCATCCGCATGGTCGACGAGACAGGCGTGGACGGCGTGGTGATCGGCCGCGGCTGCCAGGGCCGCCCGTGGCTCTTCGCCGATCTCCAAGCTGCCTTCGAAGGCCGCGAAGAGCGGCACCGGCCCGGCCTGAAGGAAGTCGCGGACAGCGTCTACCGGCATGCTGAACTGCTGGTGGAAACCTTCGGTGACGAAGTCATCGCGCTGCGGGACATCCGCAAGCACATGGCCTGGTACTTCAAGGGCTACGTTGTTGGGGGAGACCTGCGGGCTAAGCTGGCCACTGTGCCCTCCCTCGAGGTCCTGCGCGGGCTTCTGGCCGAGCTGGATCCCACCGCTCCCTACCCGGGTGCGGACGCTGAAGGTCCCCGCGGGCGCGCCGGCACACCCAAGAAAACAGCCCTGCCGGAAGGCTGGCTGGACGGCCGGGAACTGAACCCCAGCCAGAAGGCCATCATTGCGGCAGCCGAACTCGACGTATCAGGCGGCTAACACTCCATGACCTTTCCGCAGGCTTTCCGCACCGCAGGCTACACCGACGTCGATCTGGCACGCTGGGTCGATGAGCCGGCCAAGAACACCAACCGCACCCAGTTTGGGCGCGACCGTGCCAGGGTGCTGCATTCCTCGGCCCTGCGCCGCCTCGGGGCCAAGACCCAGGTGGTTGCCCCGGACACCGACGACTTCGTCCGGACCCGGCTGACCCACAGCCTTGAAGTGGCCCAGGTGGGGCGGGAACTGGGCAACGCGCTGGGGTGCGACCCCGACGTCGTTGATGCTGCCTGCCTCTCCCACGACCTGGGGCACCCGCCCTTTGGCCACAACGGCGAAACGGCCCTCAATGACATCGCCCACGCCATCGGGGGATTCGAAGGCAATGCGCAGACCCTGCGGCTGCTGACCCGGCTGGAACCGAAGATCATTGCGCCGGACGGCTCCCCGGCCGGCCTGAACCTGACCCGGGCCAGCCTCGATGCGTCCTGCAAATACCCGTGGTCCGCCGTCGACGCACCCCTGGTCAATGGCCAGCGCACCACCAAGTTCGGCGTGTACGAGGATGACCTGCCGGTCTTCACCTGGCTGCGCGACGGAGCTCCGGCGGGCCGTTCCTGCCTCGAAGCCCAGGTCATGGACCTGGCGGACGACATTTCCTATTCCGTGCACGACGTCGAAGACGCCATCGTGGCGGGCCACGTCCAGCTCAAGTGGCTGGACAATCCGGACCAGCGCGCCCGGGTGATTGGCTACACCCAGCAGTGGTACGTGCCCACAGCCGAGCCGGCCGCCGTTGAGGCTGCCCTTGCCCGGCTCGAGGCCGAAGCGGTGTGGGTGCGGGAATCGGATGGCAGCCGCCACGCCATGGCAGCTCTGAAGGACATGACCAGCCAGCTCATCGGGCGTTTCTGCTCCAGTGCGCTGGAGGCCACCCGGGGAATCTACGGTTCAGACCCGCTGACCCGGTATCACGCCGAAATGGTCATCCCCGAGGAAACGCAGCTTGAAATTGCCGTGATGAAGGGGCTGGCCACCACCTTCGTGATGACCACCGACCAGCGCCAGCCGCTCTACGAGCGCCAGCGCGAAGTCCTGACCAATCTGGTCGCCCAGCTCTCGGCCACCGGGGACCGCCACCTGGAACCGATGTTCGCCGCCGACTGGCGGGAAGCGGCCGACGACGGCGCGCGGCTGCGCGTGGTTATCGACCAGGTTGCTTCGCTCACGGACGGCTCCGCCCTGGCCCTGCACGAACGCCTGGTCGGGCCGGTCCCGGCACTGTGGTGAGATGACCAGCATCATGGCAGGCCGCGGACACGGGGGTTAACGGGACGGCCGGAATCAGGGGAATCAGCAGCAGGAGAATGAGGAAGAAGCATGGCCGGACTGATTAAACGCGAAGACATTGACGAAGTACGGTCCCGGACCGACATCAAGGCCGTGGTGGATGGCTACGTCACGCTCAAGTCCGCCGGTATCGGCTCCTACAAGGGCCTGTGCCCCTTCCACGATGAACGCTCTCCGTCCTTCCATGTCCGGCCGCAGGTGGGAACGTACCACTGCTTCGGCTGCGGCGAGAGTGGCGACGTCATCTCCTTCGTCCAGAAGATGGACCACGGCTCTTTCTCCGAAACCGTGGAAAAGCTCGCCGCACGCCTGGGCTACGAACTGCACTACGAAGACGGCGGGACCGGCCCCCGGCGCGAGGACGTCGGCAAGCGGCAGCGGCTGCTGGACGCCCACAAGCTCGCGGCCGAGTTCTTCCGCTCCCAGCTGGTGACCCCCGGCGCCGCCGCTGCCCGCAGTTTCCTGCAGGAACGCGGCTTCGATCCGGCGGCCGCGGAGCATTTCGGCGTCGGCTACGCTCCCCAGGGCTGGGACTCGCTGCTCAAGCACCTGACCGGGCGCGGTTTTACCCGGGAGGAGCTGGCCCAGACCGGGATGTTCTCCACCGGATCGGACGCCTCCCGCTTCTACGACCGGTTCCGCGGGCGGCTCATCTGGCCCATCCGGGACCTCACCGGAGCGGTCATCGGTTTCGGTGCGCGGAAGCTCTACGAGGATGACCAGGGACCGAAGTACCTCAACACCCCGGAAACCGCGCTGTACAAGAAGTCACAGGTCCTCTACGGAATCGACCTCGCCAAACGCTCCATTGCCAAGGACCGCCAGCTGGTGGTCGTGGAGGGCTACACCGATGTGATGGCCTGCCATCTGGCCGGCATCACCACCGCCGTCGCCACCTGCGGCACCGCGTTCGGTACGGACCACATCAAGATCGCCCGCCGCCTGTTGTCCGACGACGGCACCGGGGGAGAGGTCATCTTCACCTTCGACGGCGATGCCGCCGGCCAGAAGGCCGCCCTGCGTGCCTTCGAGGAAGACCAGCGCTTCAACGCGCAGACGTTCGTCGCCGTCGACCCGAACGGCATGGACCCCTGCGACATCCGGCAGCAGAAGGGCGATTCCGCCGTGGCTGAACTGATCCGGTCCCGGCGTCCGCTCTTTGAATTCGCGATCCGCTCCACCCTGGCCAAATTCGACCTGAACACCGTCGAGGGGCGTATCTCGGCCATGCGCGCGGCGGCTCCTGTCGTGGCTGAGATCCGGGACTCCGCGATGCGTCCTGCCTACGCACGTGAACTGGCCGGCTGGCTGGGCAGCGAAGTGGACGAGGTGCTGCGCGCAGTCAACGCGGCCGCCAAGCGGCAACGCGAAGGAACCAGCACACGCCCGTCGGGGCGCGATAGCGGGCGCGACGGCGGACGCGATTCCGGCCATGCCGGCCAGCAACCCGGCCAGAACCGTGCCCAGGGCCCGGGCGGGCAGCAGCATTCCGGGCCGGGCACGGACCAGGCGCCGGACCAAGAGCAGCAGCCCTTCGCCCGGCCTGATCCCAACGATCCGGCGGCGCGGATGGAACGCCAGGCCCTCGAGGTTGTCCTCCAACAGCCTGGAATGCTGGATGAAGGCCAGTGGGAACGGTTCAAGGCCGCCAGGTTTACCGTGCCGGCCTACGTTGCCGTGCACAACGCGATCCGGGCCGCGGGCACGGTTCCGGCGTCCCCGGCGGCGTGGGTGGAGCAGGTCCGGCAGGAACTGCCCGACGCGCTGCGTGGCTTCGTCAGCGAACTGGCCGTGACGCCGATTCCGGCGCGGGATGCCGACGCCCTGGCCATGTACTGCCGCGACATCCTCAACCGGCTCTTCGAGCTTCAGGTAACGCATCTCAAGGCCGAGAAACTCGGCCAGCTCCAGCGGCTGGATCCGAACGCCGAGCCGTCCCTGTTCCAGCAGCTCAACCGCGAACTCATGGAACTGGAGATGCAGCGCCGGGCCCTGCGGGAGATCCAATAGCCACAGGTTCGAGGGCGGTCTGAGGTATGTTTGCGGCCTGCGCCGCGGGGCCCGCAGCGGATTTCATTTCTCGGCCGTTCGTCTGTAGAGTAATTATCGCGCTTTCCCCCGTAGCTCAATTGGCAGAGCATTCGACTGTTAATCGAAGGGTTACTGGTTCGAGTCCAGTCGGGGGAGCAAATAGGCTCCTGACCTGTACAAACTACAGGTCAGGAGCCTTCTTCCTGCCGGGTGTCCGACGGCCGGAAGCAGGATCAACGGTTCGGTGACAGCCAGAAAATCCTGTAGACTGATGTCGCCGCTTTCCCCCGTAGCTCAATTGGCAGAGCATTCGACTGTTAATCGAAGGGTTACTGGTTCGAGTCCAGTCGGGGGAGCCACCTGAAATCCCCCGCCGGGCCGTGAGCCCTTCGGGGGATTTCGATTTTCTCCGGCTTCTACCGCCGAACGTCCTTGGGCCCGTGTGCATTTCCGGGGCAGAAATGTGCGGCAATCGCCTCGTCCGCCGTTACACTGGGGAATCTGCCGCTTCAAGTGGCCCTGGACACACCAAATATCCGGGGCTGGACTCGGCCCGGGCGCACCTATCCTGATGCCCACGCCGGAACCCTACTGTTCCGTGCTTCTCCCGCCCATGCGGCCGCTGATCCAGCCGGCTTCGCCACTGCGGCCTCTTCCCGGTTCTTCATCAGGAGTACATACATGACGTCCACAGCGACCCCCGCAACCATCAGCACCGATGAAATCTTCGCTGCCCACGAAGGCGGGAAACTATCCGTCGAAACGAAGCAGCCGCTGGATTCCACCCGAGCCCTCTCCATCGCGTATACCCCGGGTGTCGCCCAGGTCAGCCGTGCCATCGCCGCCGAGCCCTCGATGGCAGCGACGCACACCTGGGCTTCCCGGCTGGTCGCGGTGGTCAGCGACGGCACTGCCGTCCTGGGCCTGGGAAACATCGGCCCGGCCGCCTCGCTTCCGGTCATGGAAGGCAAATCGGCGCTCTTCAAGACCTTCGGCGGCCTGAACTCGATTCCGCTCGTCCTGGACACCACTGACGTGGATGAGATCATCGAGACCCTGATCCGGCTGCGCCCCAGCTTCGGCGCCGTCAACCTTGAAGACATCTCCGCACCGCGCTGCTTTGAACTGGAACAGCGGCTCATCGAGGCACTGGACTGTCCGGTGATGCATGATGACCAGCACGGCACCGCCATCGTCGTGCTGGCCGCCCTGACCAACGCTGCCCGGGTCACCGGCCGGGATCTGGCCGGGCTGCGGGTGGTGATTTCGGGCGCCGGGGCAGCGGGCGTGGCCTGCGCCAACATCCTGCTGGAAGCCGGCATCGGGGACGTCGTCGTCCTGGATTCCCGCGGGATCCTCTGCACCGGCCGGAGCCTGGATGGCGTCAAGGGTGACCTTGCCGGGCGGACCAACCCCCGGAACCTGGAAGGCGGTGTTGCCGAGGCGATGGCCGGTGCCGACGTTTTTGTGGGGGTTTCCTCCGGGACCGTGCCCGAGGAGGTCCTGCCCACAATGGCACCGGAGCCGATCATTTTCGCCCTCTCCAACCCGGACCCCGAGATCCACCCGGAGATTGCCTCACGCTATGCGGCCGTGGTCGCCACCGGCCGGAGCGACTTCCCGAACCAGATCAACAATGTACTGGCCTTCCCCGGCATTTTCCGGGGTGCACTGGACAGCGGTGCCCGCCGGATCACGCCCGCCATGAAGGTTGCCGCGGCCCAGGCGATCGCTGACCTTGTTGGAGACGGTCTCGCTGCTGACCACATCGTTCCCAGCCCTCTGGACCCACGGGTAGCGCCCGCCGTGGCTGCCGCCGTTGCCGAAGCCTCGCTGGCCGGCTCCATGACCAGCTAGGGCACGCCAGCACAAAAAGCGCTCCGGGCGAAAGTCCGGGGCGCTTTTTGTTTCCCGCCTGTCCGGACACAAAACCGTGCCCGAGGGCGGCTTCCGACCCTGCTGCCAAGGCCCGATTCAACAGGCCGCAGTTCCCACCATCACAAAGCATGCTTACTGTTGAAGTAGGCTTTATTGGTTATTCCAGCACTAGGAAAGCCGAGGAACCGATGGGTGCCAGTCAGACAGGGCCTAGCCAGGGGAGCGCGGGGCACATTTCACATCCCGCGAAAGTCATAGGCGTCACCGTTGCCGCCGCCGTCGGAGGACTGCTCTTCGGGTTCGACACCGCGGTCATCAACGGGGCGGTTGACGCCATTGGCGAAGAATTCCAGCTAAGCGCCGGGGTACTCGGCTTCACGGTGGCCATCACGCTGCTCGGCTGCGCTATCGGCGCCTGGTTCGCTGGACAGCTCGCGGACCGGCTCGGCCGGAAGACCGTGATGGTCACAGCAGCCATTCTTTTCGCCGCGAACTCCATCGGGTCGGCATGGGCCTTCAGCGTCTGGGACCTGATGCTCTGGCGCCTGATCGGCGGCCTGGCCATTGGCACCGCCTCGGTGATCGCGCCGGGTTACATTGCGGAGATCGCTCCGGCCAAATGGCGCGGTGCGCTGGGCTCCGTCCAACAGCTGGCCATCACGCTGGGCATCTTTGCAGCCCTGCTCTCCGATGCCTTCCTTGCCAACGCGGCCGGCAGCGCCTTCAACGAACTCTGGTGGGGGATGCCGGCCTGGCGCTGGATGCTGCTGGTGGGCGTCTTCCCAGCCATCGTCTACGGGGTCCTCGCACTGACCATTCCGGAGTCGCCGCAGTTCCTGGTGCGGAAAAACCGCGACGACGAAGCCGCCCGGGTGCTCCGGGATATCACCGGCGTGCAGGATACCGACCGCAAGATCACCGAAATCCGGGACAGCTTCGAGCATGAAGAGCGGGCAACCTACGCAGATCTGCGCGGCAGCATGTTCGGCTTGAAACCTATCCTCTGGGTCGGTATGTCCATTGCGGCACTCCAGCAGCTGGTGGGTATCAATGCGATCTTCTACTACTCCACTACCCTCTGGCAGTCGGTCGGCTTCAGCGAGGCTGATTCGTTTACGACGTCGGTGATCACCGCCGTCGTAAACGTGCTGATGACCATAGTTGCCATCGCTTTTGTAGACCGGGTCGGCCGGCGGAAGCTGCTGATGATCGGTTCGGTCGGTATGTTCATCGGCCTGTTTGCCGCCACCCTCTCCTTCTTCCAGGCGGATGACAGCAGCGGCGAGCTGGTGCTGCCCCAGCCATGGGGCGCCATCGCCCTGGTTGGCGCCAACCTCTTTGTGGTGTTCTTCGCTGCGACTTGGGGACCGGTGATGTGGGTGACGCTGGGAGAGATCTTCCCGAATAAGATCAGATCGCTGGCCCTTGGACTGAGCACCATGGTGAACTGGGTGTTCAATTTCATCGTGACGCTCTCCTTCCCCTGGGTCAGCGAAAACTTCGGATTGTGGATCATGTACGGAATCTTTACGATCTTCGCCGTGGTCTCGTTCTGGTTCGTGAAGACGAGACTTCCCGAGCTCTCCGGTCGTGAACTGGAAGCGGACCGGGACAATTTGTGACTGATGGGACAGACGGGTTAAAGGGGCCAAGTCGTGAAATCTGAGGAGAATGGTAATTTTGGGTAATGGCAACGACTAACCATCAGACGGACGCAGGGCCGATGAACAGCTCCGCAAGCACTAGGACCCAGCGGGCCAACGGAAGCTCCTCCATCGTTGGCCTGTCAAAGGTGATGGCGCGCCTGCTGCCCAGGCAGATCAGCGATGAGCTGAACCTGGCGCTGGCGGAGATGAAGCAAAAGGGGATCAAGGCAGGTGTTGCCGCCGGCCTCATGGTCGTCGCCCTTGTATTCCTCGCCGCCCTCGGCGTGGCACTGATCGCAGCGGCCATCCTGGGCCTCGCGACTGTGATGCCAGCTTGGCTGGCGGCGCTGCTCGTCGCCGCACTCTTCCTGGTGATTGCCGGCATCGCCGCGCTCATCGGTTACCTTCGTTTCAAAAAGACCATGCCGCTGCTGCCGGAGGACGCCCTGCGCGGCATCCGGTACGACCTCGGCGTCCTCAAGGAAGGCCGGAGCTTTGATCCGGCCACCCTGGACGCGCCGAAGCCGCCGAAGCCCAAGGACGAAGGCGCGCAGAAGCAGGAGAAGCCCGAGGACGCCGTCCGAAAGCCGACGCCCGAGGAACTGCGTATCCGTCTGCGCCAGCGGCGCGAGCACATCGCGGCCGTCCGCGACGGCCTCGGCGAGAAAGCGGACGTCAAAAAGCAGATGGCGGAACTCAAGTCCCGCCGCGCCGCCGCCCGGCGTACCGGCGCTGGAACCACCGGCCGGGATTCCGGTGCCGCAGACGAAGCTGCTGCCATGTTCCGGGAACGGAAGCAGCCGCTCGCGGTCCTTGGCGCTTCACTGCTGGCCATGGGGATTCTCCTGCGCAGGCTTTTGCGTAAGTAGCACGTTGGACAGAAAGGCAAAGGGAGCCCGATAGTGATCAGACTCATCGGCGCCGGTTCTCGTCCGGGCCGGGGGGAGAGGGTTCTGGATACCTTCTGGACCGTCCCCAACCTGATTACGATCCTGCGTTTCCTCGGCGTCCCGCTCTTTGTGTACTTCATCGAGCGGGACAGCTACGGCCCGGCCTTCGTGACCCTGGTGATCATCGGAGTCACGGACTGGGTTGACGGCTATCTGGCCCGGCTCCTGGACCAGGTTTCCAAGACCGGCAAGTGGCTGGATCCCGTGGCCGACCGCCTCGCCCTGATCATCGTGGCCGTTGTGTTCGTTGTGGACGGGATTGCCCCATCGTGGCTCATTTGGGCGATCGTCATCCCGGATACCATTCTGATCATCAACTCCCTGATCCTTTTCCATGGAAGCCCGAACCTGCCGGTGAGCAACATCGGCAAGATCCGAACCGCCCTGCTGCTGGTCGGCGCCCCGCTGCTTCTGCTGCAGAAGGTTCCGGGCTTTGACTTTGCGTGGCTCGGGGTAGCCGGAAACACGGTGCTGCTGCTGGGCTGCATCGGTCACGTCCTGGCCTTTGGCGGGTACATGCTCCAGTCCTGGCGGAAGCACCTGCGGCAGGACACCCGAGTTCCCGGGGTGATTCCCCGTGGCTCCTGATGCCAGCAGTACGGCCGTCCCTGCGGAACGTTTCCTGACATGACCGGAATCGCGATCGCCTGCGCTCTGGCCAGCGCCGTGTTCCTCGCGTTCGGGGCACAGCGCCAGGGGAGCGCAGTCAGCGCCGACACCGGCGGACTGGAGCTGAGGTCTTCCGGATTCCTGCGCCTGATCCGTAATCCCCGCTGGCTGTTCGGCCTGCTGCTGCTGGGCGTGGGAACGGCCCTGAACGTGGCTGCGCTGGCCATGGCGCCCCTCACGGTTGTCCAGCCGATTGGTTCGCTCGCCCTGGTAATCACTACCATCGTGAATTCCCGCGACCAGGGCCTAAGGCTAAACCGGATCACTGTGGTCTCGATCGTGGCCTGCGTCGCGGGGAGCATGCTCTTTGTGACCCTGGCGGTGGGCGCCACCCGTACGGAGCAGGTGGTCGAACCCCGGCAGGAGATCACGATTGTCCTGATCCTCGCCGTCGTAGTGGCATTTTTCGGCCTGCTTAACCTGCTCTTCGGCAAGCGGCTGGGCGCGATCGCCCACATCCTCGGGGCCGGCATCCTCTTCGGCTTCGTCGCCGTCCTGACCAAAACCATTGCCGCCGACCTCCTGGATCCCAACGGCCGTTTCCTGCTGAATGTGCCCTGGTACACGCTGGTCGGCATCGCGGTGGCCGGCGGCCTTGGTGCCTGGTTCGTGCAAAGCGCCTATTCCAGCGGCCCGCCGGACCTGGTCATTGCGGGGTTGACCGTTATTGATCCCATGGTCGGGATCGCCATCGGGATCGGGGTGCTGAATGAACTTCGCCCGGATGTCCCCGCCGTGCTCGGTGTTGCGATGGGAGTCTGCGCCCTGATTGCTATTGTTGGGGTGGTCGCCCTGTCCAGATACCACCCCGACGTCATCAACCGCCGGGAGAGCCAGAAGCGGCGGCAAAAGCCAGCGGTGTCCAAACCACCGGCTACCCGCAAGCCCTAACGGGTCCGCACCCAGACCATCCAAACTCCAAAAGAGGATCGCCCTGTGACCGAGGAACCGGCAGATAAACCGCTGACCATCCTGATCGCCTGTGACACTTACCCGCCGCACCTGAACGGGGCGGCCCAGTTCGGTTTCTGTCTTGCCCAGGGGCTGCATGGCCGGGGCCACAACGTCCACGTTATGGCGCCGCGGCCGGACAACGGGCCGAGCCAGTCGGAGACGGGCGGCCCCTGGGGTGTTCACCGCCTCCGCTCCCACGGAGTGCCCACCCACGAATACTGGCGCATTTGCCTCCCGTGGGAAATCAAGAAGCACATTTCGATGCTCTTTGACCGGATCAAGCCGGACGTTGTCCACATCCAGTGCCACTACATGGTGGGGGAGCACACGCTCTACGAGGCACGCAAACGCGGGATCCGCGTCATCGCGACCAATCACTTCATGCCGGAAAACCTGGATCCGTTCCTGCCCTTCCCGAAGTGGTTCAAGCGGATCGTCGCACGGAACTCGTGGCGGGACATGGGCCGGGTCATGAGCCGTGCGGCTGTGGTCACCACACCGACCCCGCTCGCGGCGAAGGCCATGACGGAGTACGCGTCCCTGCCCGACGTCCTGCCGCTCTCGAACGGCATCGATGCGTCGGCCTACGAGCCCCGGCCGGGGGAGGAGATCGTGCGCCACGAACACCCCACTGTCTTGTTCGTTGGCCGCCTCGCCGAGGAAAAGCACGTGGATGTCATCATCGATGCCATTGCGAAGACGCCGCGGGAGCTCAACGTCCACGCCGAAATCGTAGGCGGGGGAGAAGTGAAGGCCGCTCTGATTGCGCTGGCGGTCAAGCGCGGCATCCGGGACCGGGTGGTGTTCCGCGGACTGGTCGATGACGAGGAACTTCGACTGGCGTACCTGCGTGCCGACGTATTCTGCATGCCGGGCACCGCGGAACTGCAGTCCCTTGTCACGCTCGAAGCGATGTCAGCTTCGACGCCGGTTCTCCTGGCCGACGCCATGGCGCTGCCCCACCTGGTGGACCATGGCCGCAACGGCTACCTGTTCCAACCCGGCGACAGCACGGAACTGGCCGGACGGATCACGGAGATCCTGAGCCTGCCCGCAGCCGAACGCGATGCCATGGGCCGGCACAGCCGGGCCATGGTCGAACCGCACAGCCTGGAAGGGACCTTGTCCACCTTCGAGAATCTCTACCGCGGTAAAGGCAGCCTGGCCGGGATTCCCTAAGCAGCGGGACGGGAATTCGGCCGGTGGCCCCGCGGCGCATTAGGATGTCAATACTGCTTGCCGGAAAATCGGCAGGTGTGCGCGGGGCTGTAGCTCAGCCGGTCAGAGCAGCGGACTCATAATCCGTGGGTCGTGGGTTCAAGCCCCACCAGCCCTACCGCGGAAACCGTCCGTGGCCCTCACCTGGTCACTGACACGAAAAGCACCCCGGTCTTCGGACCGGGGTGCTTTTCGTTTCGCTGCGCTGCCATGACCCGGAAGCAGGGGATTGTGCTTCTAAGTTACTCGTGGGTAACATAAGGGCAACAGGCTCCAGAGCCCGGATGAACCCAGACCAGCGAAGGACATTTCATGGCAACTATCGACCTCGAAAATCTCCCGTACGCGGATGGCGACTTCTACGCCTTCGAGGACCTGCTCAGTGACAAAGAGCGGGACCGCCTGCATGAAGTCCGCTCCTGGCTCACGGCGGAAGTGAAGCCACACGCCAACGACTGGTGGAACGCCGGCGAGTTCCCGATGCACATGATCCCGAAGCTGGCCGAACTCGATGTGGTTTCCCCGGTCTACCGGCAGGGCTACTCCAACCTCTTCGCAGGTCTCTGCCACGCCGAGTTCACCCGCGCCGACACCTCCTTCGCAACGTTCATGGGCGTGCATGACGGCCTGTTCACCGGCTCGATCGAAGCACTCGCCTCGGAAGAGCAGAAGGAAGCCTGGCTCCCGGATATTTACTCGCTGAAGAAGATCGGCGCCTTCGGCCTCACCGAGCCCCTGGGCGGTTCCGACGTCGCCGGCGGAACCCGGACCACCGCCCGCCGGGAAGGCGGGAACTGGGTACTCAATGGCGCCAAGCGCTGGATCGGCAACGCGACGTTCTCTGACTGGGTAGTCATTTATGCCCGCGATGAAGCGGACAACCAGGTCAAGGGTTTCCTTGTGGATACCAAGACTGAGGGCTATTCGGCGACCAAGATCGAAAACAAGATCGCCCTGCGGACGGTGCAGAACGCGGACATCGTGCTCGACAACGTGGTAGTCAGCGACGACTTCCACCTCAAGGGCGCCAACAGCTTCCGGGATACCAACAAGGTCCTCAAGGTCACGCGCCTTTCCGTGGCGTGGCAGGCGGTGGGCCAGCAGATGGCGGCGTTCGACGTCGCCCGCCGCTACGCCGTCGAGCGTGAGCAGTTCGGCAAGCCGCTCGCTTCCTTCCAGCTGGTGCAGGATCAGCTGGTGCAGATCCTGGGCAACACCGTCAGCTCGATGGGCATGATGGTCCGCCTGGCCCAGCTCGAAGATGAGGGCCGGGCCAAGGACGAGCAGTCCGCGCTGGCCAAGGCCTTTACAACCGCACGCATGCGGGAATCGGTTGCCCTGGGGCGCAGCATCCTCGGCGGTAACGGAATCGTCACCGACTACGGCATGGCCAAGATCTTCTCCGACGCCGAGGCAATCTATTCCTATGAGGGGACCCACGAGATCAATACCCTGGTCACCGGGCGTGCCATCACCGGAATCGCCGCCTTCGTCTAAAGCCTCAACCATCCGGACCGCCGGCCAGCGGCAATAAAACGCTTGGCCGGCGGTCCGTGACGTATCGCAGGGGATCTACATACTCCCCATCCAGCCGTACTCCCCAATGCAGGCAACTGCCCGGGCAGTGCGGCTGTCCGGTTTCCGGGCTGCCACCGCTGGGTGAGTCCTTGCGGGGTGCCAGCAAGCCGATGGGCTGGCCGGCGGTCACCGGATCCCCGACAGCCACCGTGGCCGTGACGGGTTCGAAGCTGCTGACCGTTCCATCACCGTGGTCGACGGTGAGCACTCCGCGGTCCACCACCGGTCCGGCAAAGCGGACCGTGCCGTCCGCCGGGCTGTGTACGGCGTCGCCAAGAGCACCGGCCAGGTCGACCCCGCGGTGACCGGCCAGCCAGCGTTCGGCCGGTGCGTCAAACGGGCGGACGACGCCTGGGTCCGGCCGCAGGGGCCAGGTCCAAGCACCTGCCGGAGCTGCGTGCACATCCCCCGCCGCGATGGCGCCGGACTGCCAGGCCGCGGGATGGGCCGCAGATGCCAGGACGGTGGCCAGCAGGAGGATAGACAGCCGGAGGGTAGGCAGCCGCGCGGGAAAGTCCCTGTGCTGCCGGGGGCCGGCTTGGGATAGGGAAGGTGCTGCGGTCCGGAAATACGAGTGGGGCATGGTGTGAAGTCCAGCCTCCTTGCCTCGCCTGAGGGATGCCCGCAGGCCAGATTGTGGACGGTCCCGGCATCCGCCCAGCGGCAGCTACCCTGTGGAGGGGAACCGGACGGAACGGTGCCATTGCTGTAGTACACTTGACGAAGCAGTTTGCTGCGTACTGATCCTTCCTGCCCAGACAGGTTTTCCTTCCGAGCCGCCTCAAAAACGGTTAGCGGAAATATCTACCCGGGCGGGTGGGAGCAGATCGACGCGCCGCACGCTGACTACGCGTGCCCCAAATATCCACGCTCCCCGCAAGGGAAAATGGGTGCGTTCCTACGGTCCGGTCAACTCCGGTAAGGGACGCACGCCGGCATCTGTCACAGGACGACGGCTGATGGGCACCAGGAGCAGCACCCGCCGGGTGCTTCGCAATCAACCGTCAATAGGCAGTATTTCCCGCGTGCGCCAAGCGCCGCCGGCTGCCGGAAGGAGTGACGACATGCCCGTCGTTACAATGCGCCAGCTGCTCGACAGCGGCGTCCACTTTGGTCACCAGACCCGTCGCTGGAACCCGAAGATGAAGCGTTTCATCTTCACCGAGCGCAACGGCATCTACATCATCGACCTGCAGCAGTCGCTGTCCTACATCGACCGCGCCTACGAGTTCGTCAAGGCCACCGTTGCCCACGGCGGAACCGTGCTGTTCGTCGGCACCAAGAAGCAGGCCCAGGAAGCCATCGCTGAGCAGGCCACCCGTGTTGGCCAGCCCTACGTGAACCAGCGCTGGCTCGGTGGCATGCTCACCAACTTCCAGACCGTTGCCAAGCGTATCCAGCGCATGAAGGAACTCGAAGAAATCAACTTCGACGACGTTGCTTCCTCCGGCCACACCAAGAAGGAGCTCCTGCTCCTCAAGCGTGAGCTGACCAAGCTGGAATCCAACCTGGGCGGCATCCGCAACCTGACCAAGGCTCCGTCCGTGGTCTGGATCGTGGACACCCAGAAGGAACACCTCGCTGTTGACGAGGCCCAGAAGCTGAACATCCCCGTTGTTGCCATCCTCGACAGCAACTGCGATCCGGACGACGTCGACTTCCCGATCCCGGGTAACGACGACGCCATCCGCTCCGTCAATCTGCTGACCCGCGTCATCGCTGACGCCGTTGCTGAGGGCCTCATCGCCCGCCACAACAAGGCCGGCAACACTGAAGCCCCGGCTGAGCCGCTGGCTGAGTGGGAGCGCGAACTGCTTGAAGGTGCAGCCGCTCCGGCAGCTGACGCCGCTGCAGAGGCTCCGGCCGCTGAAGCTGCAGAAGCACCGGCTGCCGAGGCTGCAGAAGCTCCGGCCGCTGAAGCTGCAGAAGCACCGGCTGCGCAGGACGCAACGGAGAAGTAAATCGAAGTCCCTGGGGATGGCTGCCGAAAGGCGGCCATCTTTGGGAATCTGTACAGCGCGGCTGGCTGGGACTCCCGGCCGGCCGCGCGGTCGGAATAGCACCATTACTTTTATTACGGGAGGACTGGAGTCCAAATGGCGAACTACACCGCTGCTGATATCAAGGCTCTGCGCGAGCGCACCGGCGCAGGCATGATGGATGTGAAGAAAGCTCTCGACGAGGCCAACGGCGATGCCGACAAGGCCATGGAGCTCATCCGCATCAAGGGCCTGAAGGGCGCCACCAAGCGCGAAGGCCGCTCGACTGCTGAGGGCCTGGTTGCTGCCAAGGTTCTGGACGGCACCGTCGGCGTGATGATCGAACTCAACTGCGAGACCGACTTCGTTGCCAAGTCCGCCAAGTTCATCGAGCTGGCTGACCGCGTCCTGGCCGCCGCAATCGAGTCCGGCGCTGCCGATGCCGAAGCACTGCTGGCCTACGAAGTAGACGGCAAGCCGCTCTCCGAGATCGTCGTTGAAGAAGGCGCCATCCTCGGTGAGAAGGTCGTCGTCCGCCGCGTGGCACGCATCGAGGGCAAGACCGTTGATGCCTACCTGCACAAGACCTCGAAGGATCTGCCGGCGCAGGTCGGCGTGCTCTTCGCTGTTGACGGCGAAGGAGACGCTGCTTTCACCGCAGCCCACGACGTCGCAGTCCACACCGCTGCTTACGCTCCGACCTACCTGACCCGCGACGAAGTTCCCGCGGAGACCGTGGAGAACGAGCGCCGCATCGCCGACGAATCGGCACGCGCCGAAGGCAAGCCGGAAGCCGCGCTGCCGAAGATCGTTGAAGGCCGCCTGACCGGCTTCTTCAAGGAGATCGTGCTGCTCGACCAGCCGTTCGCCAAGGATGCCAAGAAGACCGTCGCAGCCGTCCTGAACGAGGCCGGCGTCCAGCCGACCGCTTTCGCCCGGTTCCGCGTAGGCGCCTAAGGCCCTTCGCAGCTGCGGACGCACCGCGCACGCCATGATGGCATAAAGGGGGTGGCCACCGAAAGGTGGCCACCCCTTTTGCCTGTCCGAAACACCTCACTATTCTTGAAAACAGCTGCAACTTACACCCAGCGAATGCCCCGGGAGGCACCATGGATAACGCCCTGACAGAAACCGAAACCCCGCGCCGCCGCGTACTGCTCAAACTCTCCGGAGAGGTGTTCGGCGGCGGAAAGCTGGGAGTGGATCCCGAGACAGTCCGGGGAGTCGCGAAGCAGATCGCCGCTACGGTCGGAGAAGTCGAAACCGCGATCGTCGTCGGCGGGGGTAACTTCTTCCGTGGAGCGGAGCTCTCCCTCAGTGGGATGGACCGATCACGCGCGGACTACATGGGGATGCTGGGCACCGTGATGAACTGCCTCGCGCTGCAGGATTTCCTGGAGCAGGCAGGCGTGGAAACCCGCGTCCAGAGCGCCATCACGATGGGCCAGGTTGCCGAGGCCTACATTCCGCGGCGCGCCATTCGCCACCTCGAAAAAGGCCGCGTGGTCATCTTCGGTGCCGGCGCCGGCCTGCCGTACTTCTCCACGGACACTGTTGCCGCCCAGCGCGCCCTCGAGGTCCATGCTGACGAGGTCCTGATGGCAAAGTCAGGTGTGGACGGTGTCTACACGGCCGACCCGAACAAGGATGCCACGGCCCAGCGGCTCGAAACGCTGACCTACGACGACGCCCTGCGCCAGGACATCCGGGTCATGGACCAGACGGCCATGACCATGTGCAAGGACAACGACCTGTCCATGGTTGTGTTCGGCATGGAAGGCGAAGGCAACGTGACCCGGGCCATCCGCGGCGAGAAGATCGGAACCATCGTCTCCAACTAGCATTTCCGGCAGCTCGGCGGCTCTCCGTCTGCGTACCGCGGTATCGCCGCAGGTGCGCGGGTGGGGAGCCGCGCGGGTTAGGATGGTAGGAGAGCCCAACCGCGCCAATGAATGTGTAAATGCATGCGTATTTTCCTGCATTGGCCTTCCCAGCACTGAGGAGACACCGTGATCGAAGAGACCTTGAATGAGGCGGCCGTCAAAATGGACAAGGCTGTGGAGGTCGCCAAGGAGGACTTCTCGACCATCCGCACAGGCCGCGCCAACCCTGCACTGTTCTCCCGGGTCCTGGTGGACTACTACGGTTCCCCCACGCAGCTCCAGCAGCTGGCCTCGTTCGCGACGCCGGATGCCCGCACCCTGCTGATCACCCCCTACGATGTGAGTGCCCTGCGCGCCATCGAACGGGCCCTGAGCGATTCCGAGGTCGGAGCGAACCCCTCCAACGACGGCAAGGTCATCCGCGTGATCATGCCCGAACTGACGCAGGACCGCCGCAAGGAATACGTCAAGATTGTCCGGAGCAAGAGCGAAGACGCGAAGGTTTCCGTACGCAACATCCGCCGCAAGGCCAAGGATGGCCTGGACCGCCTGGTCAAGGACGGGGAGATCGGCGAAGACGACGGCGCCCGTGCCGAAAAGGACCTGGACGCCCTGACCAAGGCTCACACCGATTCCATCGATGAGCTGCTGAAGCGCAAGGAAGCCGAGCTGCTCGAGGTCTGATGAGCCAATCCCAGCCGCCAACCCAGGCTGGCGGTTCACCGTCTCCTGAAGCAGGCCCGGCAGCGAAGGGCAAGGATATGAGCGTTCCTGACGGACGGCGGGCCCGCCGCGCCGCTGCCCCCAAGGGTGCCGAGCGCAAGCCGTCCAAAGCCGGCCGTAACCTTCCCGCCGCAATCGCCGTCGGCGTCGTACTACTGGGCGCACTTCTTGTGGGCCTTCTTTTCAGTCCGCTGGCCATCGTTGCCATCGCCGCTGCATTCTCCGTTGTTGGGGTGTGGGAGGTGTCCCGCGCGCTTGAGGTGCGGGGGATCAAGGTTCCGCACGTACCGGTGCTCGTGGGGTCGGTGGCCGTCCCGCTGGCCGCCTACTTCGGCGGCACGGAGGCCTTGGCGTTCGCGCTGGCCGGAACCGGCATCGCCGTCCTGCTGTGGCGGGCCATAGACACGGCCCAGGACGCGCTGCGAAGCATCCTTGCCGGGGTGTTCGTTATCCTCTGGATCCCGTTCCTGCTGAGCTTCGCGCTGCTGCTCCTGCGTGAACCCGAAGGCCAGATCCGGGTGGCTGTCCTGCTGCTGCTGGTGGTCGCCAACGACACCTGCGGGTATCTGGTGGGCGCGCTGACAGGCAAGCATCCAATGGCGCCGAAGATCAGCCCGAAGAAATCCTGGGAAGGATTCGGCGGGTCGGTTGCCGGTGCCACGGTGGTGGGCGTGCTCGCGGCCGTGCTCTTCCTGGACCAGCCATGGTGGTTTGGCCTGGTGCTGGCGGTAGCCACCGTCGCCGCGGCAACGGCCGGGGACTTCTCCGAATCCATGATCAAGCGCGAGCTCGGCGTGAAGGACATGTCCAACCTGCTGCCCGGCCATGGCGGCGCCATGGACCGCCTCGACTCGGTGGTCTTCGCGTCTCCGATGGTCTTCCTGCTCTCCGTCCTGCTGGTGCCCGGAGCAATGTAGGGATCGTCCGGGGAGTCTTTACCGGGTCCCGGACCGGTCAGCACGTAAGATATTTTCGACGGTCCCGCATCCCGTGGCGGAAGAAGACTTGACACTAAAGGATTAGTTGACCATGAACGATGTGAGGCAGGCTAGTGCCCCCTTTGAGCGTGTGGGCCGCAGGGAGTATGGCTACAACGTCCGACAGGTTGACGAATTCCTGACCAGGGCCCGGAACTATTACAACTCTGAGAAGCCTGGAGCCAAAGTCATTACCAGCAGCCACGTCCGTTCCATGGCCTTCGACCCAGCCAAGGGTGGCTACGAAGCCCAGGCCGTCGACGCCGCACTGGACCGGCTTGAAGACGTTTTCTCCCAGCGTGAGCGGGACCGCCTCATCCAGGAAAAGGGTGAGGAAGCCTGGCTGCTGCAGATCGGACGCACCTCTGCCGTCCTGCGCGCCCGCCTGCACCGCAAGCCGGGGGAGCGGTTCCGCCGCCCCACCAAGAAGCGGTCGCACAGCTACAACGTGCGGGACGTCGATGCGCTGTGCAACGAACTCCTTGGCTACTTCGAACATGACAAGCCGCTGAGCGTGGACGTGGTGCGCCGCGCCGTGTTCCGCGAAGCCAAGGGCGACGCCGGCTATGAGGAGTCGCAGGTGGACGCCTTCCTGGACCGCGTCGTCGAGCTCATGGCAGCGATCGACTAACACCTTCCCGCCCATGGGCGGTGGAGTACGACGGCGGCGCTAGCGGCTGATCCGGCGTTCCGGAGTATGCAGCCTGGCCAGGAACCGTGCCGTTCCCGCCGGGATGTCACCTCGGGCGTAGAGGGAGACGGTGACCGTAATGGCAAAGGCCGCCGGGACCGTCCAGGCCGCCGGCTGCTCAAGCCACACCGGAACAGTATGTCCGGCCAGAGAGAGCAGGCCACCGGCAATGATCGCCCCGCCGCAGAGCAGCGCCCCGGTCAGCATTCCCGCCACCGCCCCGGCCGCGGTCAGCCGCCGCCACCAGATGCCCAGAAGCAGCAGGGGGCACAGGGTCGAGGCCGTAAAGGCAAACACCATCCCCACGCTGCCGGCCAGGGCCTGGGTATTGGTCAGCAGCGCCAGGCCCAACGGCACCGCTCCGGCGAGCACGGTGGCTGCCCGGAAGCCGCGGACGCTGCCGCGGAACAGCTCCTGGCTGATGACCCCCGAGAGGGACACGATCAGCCCGCTGCTGGTCGAGAGGAACGCCGCGAAGGCCCCGGCAGTCACCAGGGCGGCCAGCAGGTCCCCGAGTGCGCCGTCGAATATCTGCCCGGGAAGCAGCAGGACCGTAGCGTCCGCGTTGCCTTCCGCAGCCAGTTCCGGCAGGTAAATCCGACCCAGGATCCCGTACAGAGTGGGGAAGACGTAGAACACGGAGAGCAGTCCGAGGACTATCAGCGTGGTGCGCCGGGCGGAGACGCCGTCCGGGTTCGTGTAGAAGCGCACCAGCACGTGCGGCAGGCCGAGCGTGCCGCAGAGCAGCGCAATAGTCAGGGAAATGTTCCGATAGACGGAGTCCGCCATGGCCGGATCCAGCGCGGAGGCGAAAGCCGCCCCGTTGCCGGTCCAGGACGTTCCATCGGCGCCCAGCCGGAAAAGGATAAACAGGACCGGCACGGCCAGGGCCGCCAGTTTCAGCCAGTACTGGAAGGCCTGGACGAAGGTGATCGAGCGCATTCCGCCGCTCAGGACGCTCAGGCACACGATCACCACCACTGCCGCCGACCCGGCCCAGCCCGGCAGGCCCGTGGTCAGGCTGACGGTCAGGGCGGCGCCGTGCAGCTGGGGAACGATGTAGAGCCAGCCGACGGCCACCACCAGCAGGCTGGTGACCCTGCGGGCCGGCAGCGACTCAAGCCGGGCCCGGGCAAAATCAGGCACGGTGTAAGCCCCGGACCGGCGCAGCGGAGCCGCCACGAACAGCAGCAGCATCAGGTAGCCGGCCGTGTAGCCGATCGGAAACCACAGGGCATCGGCACCCGAGACCAGCACCAGCCCGGCAATCCCGAGGAAGCTGGCGGCGGAGAGGTACTCGCCGCCGATCGCCGAGGCGTTCCACCACGGCTTCACCGTCCGGGAAGCGACATAGAAGTCACTCGTCGTACGGGAGATCCGCAGCCCGTAGGCGCCAATCAGCAGGGTAGCGGCCGTGACGGCGGCCAGCGCGGCATAGCCGACGCCGGCGCTGACTTCCCAGCTCACCGGGCGCTACGCATCATCGAGCAGGTCCTGGAAACGCTCCTCGTTCCGGTTAGCACTGCGCACATACAGGGCACCGCTGACGATCACGAGCGGATACACGCCCAAACCGAGCAGCAGCCAGGGGACCGGGATGCCGAACACTGCCAGTGCACCGATCTGCGGGAGGGCGGCGAGCAGCAGGGGAACTCCGAGCAGGATCAGGCCGAACCCGCCGGCGACCACCACGGCCAGCCGCAGCTGCGACCGGATCAGGGAAGACAGGAAGACCTCGCCAACCTCGGACTGCTCGTCGAGCTCCCGGGCCACCGGAAAAGCTGAGGCAGCAGCCCCCGGGCGGGGCGGCGCGGTCACACGGACCCGCTGCGGACGGTTCTCGCTCATGCCGTGGGCCTGACCCGGCCGCTGTCCAGGGTGCTGCGGACCGTGGGCAGGTGCCTGCGGCTGACCGGCAGTTCCACGGTGCCGATGCGGATGCTGGCACGTCCCGCGGACAGCCGCACCTGCCGGATCTGCTCCCGTGCCACCAGGTAGGAGCGGTGGATCCGAAGGAACCCCGCGTCCGCCCACTGCGCCTCAAGCTCGGCGAGCGGAATCCTCACCAGGTAGCTGGTCTCGGCGGTGTGCAGCCGGGCATAGTCGCCCTGCGCCTGCACGTAGCGGATGTCTTCGCGCCGGATCATCCGGGTGGTGGCACCCTGCACCACCGTCACCACATCGCCGTCGCCCGGTGCTTGAACCTCCGGGCTGGCGAGCGATTCACTGATCCGCCGCACCGATTCAGTCAACCGCTCGGGGCGCACCGGCTTGAGCAGGTAGTCCAGGGCCGCCAACTCAAAAGCGTCGAGGGCGTGCTCCTCATCGGCGGTGACGAATACGACGGCGGGGGCCCGCTCCTTGCGGGACAGGGCCCGGGCGATGTCCAGGCCGGAGAGCGCGGGCATATGGATGTCCAGGAAAACGGCGTCGACGTCGGCCGTCTCGATCGCCTGCAGCGCCTGGGCTCCGCTCGAGGCGCGCAGGATGGTGCCGATGCGGGCGTCCCGGCCCAGCAGGAACGCCAGTTCCTCCACGGCGGGGGCCTCGTCGTCGGCGACCACCACGTTGAGCAGCTTTGCGGATTTGGACATGTGAGCCAGACTACTTCCTCTACGTCCGGTGTCCCGGCTGCGACTTGGGGACGCGCATGGTGATCAGCATTCCGGCGCCTTCCGCTGTGTCGATCACCAAGCCGTGCGGGTCGCCGTACAGCTGGCGCAGCCGCACATCGACGTTGCGCAGGCCCACGTGGTCTCCCTCGGCATGTCCTGCGAGCAGGGTGCGCAACGCGCCGGGATCCATGCCCACACCGTTGTCCTCCACGGTGATTTCCGCCATCTCCCCGGCATCGCGGGCGGAGATGGTGATGTGACCCTCGCCCTCGATCGCTTCCAGCCCGTGCCGCACCGAGTTCTCCACCAGCGGCTGCAGGGAGAGAAACGGGATTACGGTGCCGAGGACCTCCGGGCTGATCTGCAGGCTCACCTTCAGCCGCTCACCGAAGCGGGCCCGTTCAAGGAGCAGGTAGCGGTCGATCGAGGTCAGTTCCTCGGCCAGCGTGGTGAAATCCCCGTGCCGGCGGAAGGAGTACCGGGTGAAATCGGCGAACTCCACCACCAGTTCCCGTGCCCGGGCCGGATCGGTGTTGATGTAGGAAGCGATGGCGTTCAGCGAGTTGTAGATGAAGTGCGGGCTGATCTGCGCCCGCAGCGCCCTGACCTCGGCTTCCATCAGCAGGGCCCGGGAGGTGTCCAGTTCGGTCAGTTCCACCTGGGCGGCCACCCAATCAGCGACGTCGTTCGTGGCACGGATCAGCCCGGCGCTGATGGCGGGGGCGAAAACGCCCAGCGTGCCGGCGGCCTGGCCATTGACCCGCAGCGGGCAGATCAGCAGCTCCCCGCCGTCGTCGAGCCCCAAAGCGCGCAGCGCCGGGCCGCGGAACACCTTGGTCCGGCCGCTGTCCTGGACGCCGCGGGCCGCCAGCAGCACCCGGTCCCGGCGCGCCGGGGTGTCCGGCAGCGTTCCCTCCC
>NZ_DALZXY010000049.1:0-25358 GCF_031988865.1 Arthrobacter sp. | reverse complement strand
TCATCCCACCAGAGCTGCGCACTCACCGTGCCGGACGGGCGGGCATCCCGCCAGAGCTGCGCACTCGCCGGGCACAGCCTGTCCACGGAAACTGGCATCCCGCCAGATCTGCGCACTCGCCGATGGTCGAGTGCCGGACGGGCTGGCATCCCGCCAGATCTGTGCACTCGCCAGTACGGCCAGTCCACGGAAACCGGCGTCCCGCCGAACGCCGCATCCCGCCGGTCGAACCCGCCACCCCCGCACCACCCGGCTCACCCGCTCACCCAACCCACCCAACAGACCCGCACGTCACGGCACCCAAACACTGCGGCCACACGCCGTAGACTGGTAGGGATACCGGTGTAAGCCGAAAATACTGCATAAGACGCATGGGAGACTCATGTCTGAGATCAATCGTGAGGCTGTGGCGCATCTCGCGCATCTGGCCCACATTGAGATGACCGATGACGAGCTGGACAAAATGGCCGGCGAACTCGACGTCATCGTGGATTCGATCAAATCCGTAAGCGAAGTTGCCGGCGAGGACATCCCGGCCACCTCCCACCCGATCCCGCTGGTAAATGTGTTCCGCGAGGACGTGGTGGGGCAGACGCTGACCAATGAGCAGGCCCTGTCCGGCGCGCCGGACAACGCCGAAGGCCGCTTCAAGGTCCCTGCCATCCTGGATGAGGAGTAAAACTTCCATGAGTGAACTGATTACCTCCAGCGCTGCCGTGCTGGCAGAGAAGCTGGCCTCCCGCGAGGTTTCCGCGGTCGAGGTCACCCAGGCCCACCTGGACCGGATCGAAGCAGTCGACGGCGACATCAACGCGTTCCTGCACGTCAACACCGATGAAGCGCTTGAAGTTGCTGCCGGCGTGGACAAGGCCCGTGCCGCCGGCGAAGAGATGCACACCCTGGCCGGCGTTCCAATCGCCATCAAGGACCTGATCGTGACCGTGGGCCAGCCCACCACGGCGGGCTCGAAGATGCTCGAAGGCTGGATGAGCCCGTACGACGCCACGGTGATTTCCCGGATCCGTGCCGCCCGCATGCCGATGCTGGGCAAGACTAACCTGGACGAATTCGCCATGGGCTCCTCCACGGAGCACTCCGCGTACGGCCCCACCCGCAACCCGTGGGACCTGGACCGGATCCCCGGCGGTTCCGGCGGAGGTTCGGCAGCCGCCGTCGCCGCCTTCGAAGCACCCCTGGCCCTCGGCACCGACACCGGCGGATCCATCCGCCAGCCGGCCTCCGTGACCGGTTCGGTGGGCGTGAAGCCGACCTACGGCGGGGTCTCCCGCTACGGTGCCATTGCCATGGCTTCCTCGCTGGACCAGATCGGCCCGGTCTCCCGCACCGTGCTGGACGCCGCCCTGCTGCAGGAAGTCATCGGCGGACACGATCCCCGCGACTCGACCTCGCTGACCGATCCGGTCGGCAACCTGGTCGAAGCTGCCCGTAACGGCAGCGTGGCCGGCATGCGCATCGGCGTCATCAAGGAACTGCAGGGCGAGGGCTACCAGCCCGGCGTGCAGGCCCGCTTTGATGAGTCCCTTGAGCTGCTCAAGGACGCCGGTGCCGAGATCGTGGAGGTCTCCTGCCCCAACTTCAAGTACGCGCTCGGCGCCTACTACCTGATCATGCCGTCCGAGGCCTCCTCGAACCTGGCGAAGTACGACGGCGTCCGGTTCGGTATGCGCCGCCTGCCCGCCGATCCGCCGCTCACCATCGAACGCGTGATGGGTGCGACCCGCGCCGCCGGCTTCGGCGACGAGGTCAAGCGCCGGATCATCCTGGGCACCTACGCCCTCTCCGCCGGCTACTACGACGCCTACTACGGCTCGGCGCAGAAGGTCCGCACCCTGATCCAGCGTGACTTCAACGCCGCGTTCGCGCAGGCTGACGTACTGATTTCCCCGACGTCGCCGAACACGGCGTTCAAGCTCGGCGAGAAGCTGGACGATCCGCTGGCCATGTACCTGAATGACGTCGCCACCATCCCGGCCAACATGGCCGGCGTCCCCGGCATCTCCATTCCCGGCGGCCTGGCCGACGGGCTGCCGGTCGGCATCCAGTTCCTGGCACCCGCCCGCGAGGACGTGCGCCTGTACCGTGCCGGCGCAGCCCTGGAAGGCCTGCTGGAGCAGAAGTGGGGCGGCCCGCTGCTGGCTTCGGCCCCCGTACTCGGAGGAGTGAAGTAATGTCCGTGCACACCCAGGAAGAAACAGTGCCTTACGACGAGGCGATCGAGAAGTACGATCCGGTACTGGGGTTTGAGGTCCACGTGGAGCTCAACACCAACACCAAGATGTTCTCCGATGCCCCGAACGTCTTCGGCGATGAGCCGAACACCAACGTCACTCCGGTCTGCCTTGGCCTGCCCGGCGTCCTGCCGGTGGTCAACAAGACCGCCGTGGAGTACTCGATCCTGATCGGCCTGGCACTGAACTGCAAGATCGCCGAATCCTGCACGTTCGCCCGGAAGCAGTACTTCTACCCGGACACGCCCAAGAACTTCCAGACCTCCCAGTACGAAGATCCGATTGCGTACGACGGCTGGCTGGACATCGAACTGGAGGACGGCACCGTTTTCCGCGTCGAGATCGAACGCGCCCACATGGAAGAAGACGCCGGAAAGCTGACCCACATGGGCGGCTCCGCCGGACGCATCCAGGGGGCTGACTTCTCCCTGGTGGACTACAACCGCTCCGGAGTTCCGCTGGTGGAAATCGTCACCAAGCCGATCGAAGGCGCCGGTGCACGTGCCCCCGAGCTGGCCAAGGCCTACGTGGCGGCCATCCGGGAAATCGTGAAGAACCTCGGCGTCTCCGATGCCAAGATGGAGCGCGGCAACGTGCGCTGCGATGCCAACGTCTCCCTGCGCCCGTACGGCCAGGAAAAGTTCGGCACGCGGTCGGAAACCAAGAACGTGAACTCGCTGCGCGCCGTCGAACGTGCCGTCCGCTTCGAAATCCAGCGGCACGCCGCCGTCCTGGATTCCGGCGAGAAGATCGTCCAGGAAACCCGTCACTGGCATGAGGACACCCGCTCGACGACGTCGGGCCGGCCCAAGTCCGACGCCGACGACTACCGATACTTCCCCGAGCCGGACCTGCTTCCCGTGGTCACCACGAAGGAATGGATCGAAGAGCTGCGCTCCCGCCTGCCCGAGCCGCCGGCCGAGCGCCGCAAGCGCCTGAAGACCGAGTGGGGCTACTCCGACGCCGAGTTCCGCGACGTCGTCAACGCCGGCGTGATGGAAGCCATCGAGGAAACCATCGCCGCCGGTGCCTCCGCACAGGTGGCCCGCAAGTGGTGGATGGGCGAAGTGGCCCGCCGCGCCAAGGAAGCCGAAGTGGATCCGGTGGACACCGGCGTCACGCCCGAGCTGATCGTGGAACTGGACCGCCTGGTCCAGGCCGGGAAGATCAACGACAAGCTGGCCCGCCAGGTGCTCGACGGCGTCCTCGCCGGCGAAGGCACCCCGGAGGAAGTCATCGAAAAGCGCGGCCTCGCCGTTGTCTCCGATGACGGTGCCCTGCTCGAAGCCATCGACGCCGCCCTGGCCGCAGCTCCCGACGTCGCGGATAAGATCCGCGGCGGCAAGGTGCAGGCTGTCGGCGCGATTGTCGGCGGCGTGATGAAGGCGACCCGCGGACAGGCCGACGCCGGCCGCGTGCGCGAGCTGATCCTCGAACGCCTGGGCGTGCAGGGCTAGCCCGCACCATCCCGGATCCGGCTTCCGGCCCGGTGTTCCCCTCCAAGGGGTGCGCCGGGCCGGAAGCCGGTCTGCGTTAAGGCACCTGTCCAGCAGCCCGGCCCAAGGGTAGGGTGCTCAGCATGTCGACGGTCCCGGCCCAGCTTGCAGTGGATGCAGACCTGGTCCGTGCCCTGCTGGAGAGTCAGTACCCGCAGCTGGCACATCACCCGCTGAAGGAAGTGGGGGACGGCTGGGTGAACTACGTGTTCCGACTCGGCAAGGATCTGGTGGTCCGCCTGCCCCGCCGGGACAGTGTTGCCGGGCTGATGGCCAAGGAGCAGCGTTGGCTCCCCGGACTGACGGCGGGCCTGGCCACCGGAACCTCGGTCCCGCTGTATGTGGGCGTTCCGGAAGCGCTCTACCCCTACCCCTGGAGCATCAGCGAATGGTTCGACGGCCTCGACGTCTCGCTTCAGCCGCGGGACCGGAACGTTGCCCTGGCCAGGCCGCTCGGAGATTTCCTGAACGCCTTCCACCAGCCTGCTCCCCGGGACTATCCGCCCAACCCCGTGGTGGGTGGGACCCTCGCCACCCGGAGCCAGGCCGTCCAGGAACGGCTGCGCTCCGGCATGGTGCCGCACGCAGCGCGCATCGAGCAGATCTGGGCCCAGGCGGTAAACCTGCCGCCGTGGAACGGAGCGCCCCTGTGGCTGCACGGCGACCTCCACCCGGCCAACCTGATCGCCAAGGACGGAACGCTGCAGGCGGTCATCGACTTTGGCGACCTGACGGCGGGGGATCCGGCCACCGATCTGGCCGCAGCGTGGCTGGTGTTCGACGCCACCGGCCGCCGTCGGCTGCGTGAATCGCTGGGCAGGCAGTACGACGGCGATCCGTCGGTCTGGCTTCGGGCCCGCGGCTGGGCGGTGTACATGGCGTCGAACCTCCTGGCCGCTGCGGACCGGCACCCGGGCCTGTACCTGGTGGGCTCGGAAACCCTGATGGAGATCCTCACCGACGATCTCACCTGGCTCTAGCCTGCGTGCCACAATGGGCTATGCCCACCAACTGGAGACATTCCGTCCGCGTCCAGACCGAAGGCGACGGGCACGTAAACGAGGACAGCTGCGGCTTTACCGGTGCCAGCGCCTGGGTGATCGACGGCGCCACGTCCCTGCTGCCCGAGCTGGATCTGCCGGGCCCGTCCAACCCGTCCTGGTATGCCCGGACCCTTGACCTGCTGCTGTCCGACAGCGCCCGTTCACCGGCTTCCGCCGACGGGACCGGCTCGGCGGGCAGCGTCCTCGAGGACGCCCTCCGGCGGGTGGACAAGGTGGCGCAGGAACATGCTGCCGGCGAGCGGAGAAGGTTCCCGAGCGCTGCCCTGTGCATGGCACAGCTGACCGGCACCGGCGTGGAGCTGCTGGTGCTGGCCGACTGCCACGCCGCCGTCGAACTGGAAGACGGGTCCGTGGTCCATGTAACGAGCGAACCGGCAGATGCGCGCGTGGACCGGGAAAACCCGGCCGATCCCGAGGAAGCTCGCGCACTGCTGCGTCGGGACCGGGAGCTGCGCAACACCCCTGGCCGGCTCTGGGTGGCCAGGCGGGAACCGGAAGCGGTGCAGCACGCGCATCTGGAACGCCTCGGCACTCCGCGGCGGGTGGTCCTGGCCTCCGACGGCGCCTGGCGCGCCGTCGACCTGGGACTGGTGGACGGCCCCGGCGGTTTCCTGCGTGCTGCCTCGACCCCACTTGGCACCCAGCGCCTGCTCCTGGAGCTGCGCGAACACCAGCAGGCGATCGGTGAGAAGGCCGATGACGCCACCATCCTGACGGTGGTGCCCGATGCGTAGGCCGGCCCCCGGCGCCCCGGACACACCCGTCCTGATCATTGGCGGCGGCATCGCAGGTCTCTCGCTGGCCGCGGAGCTGGCCGGCCGCACCGGCGTCGTGCTGCTGGAAGCCGAAGAAGTGCTCGGCTACCACACCTCCTCCCGTTCAGCGCGGCAGCTGATTCCCAGCTACGGACCGCCGCCCGTGCAGGCCCTGACCATCCGGACCCTGGCCCTGATCCGTGAGCTGGAAGCGAACCTGCCGCAGCCGATCCTCTCTCCCCGCGGGTTTTTGCTCGTGGGGGATGAGGAGGACGTCCGTGACCAGGCCAGCGGCCACATGCACCCGATCACGATGGCCGAGGCCGAGGGACTGGCACCGGAACTGGAGGCCGGCAGCTTCGAAGCCGCCGGGCTGGACACCACCTCCGTCTCCTGCGACACCGGCCTCCTGATGGACTGGCACCGGCGTCGCATCGAATCCCGCGGCGGGCGCATCCTGACCAACCGCCGGGTCGACGCCGCGGAGCGGACCGACGCAGGAAACTGGCTGGTGTCCGCGGCGGGGGAACAGTTCGTTGCTTCCACCGTGGTCAATGCCGGCGGCGCCTGGGCTGACGCGGTGGCAACGCTCTTCGGCGTTCGTCCGAGGCGACTGCAGCCCTACCGGCGGACAGCCGCGATCGTGGAAGCGGCGAACCCGCCGGCGCCCGACGGCCCCATGGTGGCCAGCGCCCTGGATACCTTCTACTACCGGCCCGACGCCGAGGGGGTGCTGATCTCACCGTCGGAGGCCGTCCCCAGCGGTGCGGAGGACGCCCGGCACCGCCCCGAGGACATCGACGCGCTGAAGGCCCTGGTGAATTCCGTGACGTCCATGGGACTCGGCAAGGTTCACCGCGCGTGGACGGGCCTGCGCACCGAGGCGCCGGATGGCCTGCCCGTGGTGGGGTTCGACGACGCCGTTCCGGGGTTCTTCTGGCTGGCCGGCCAGGGCGGCTACGGGTTTCAAACCTCCTCCGGAATCGCTGAACTCGCGGCCGCCCAGCTTCACGGTGAACGGCCCCCGGTCGACGTCGCAGAGGCCCTTTCGCCAGCGCGCGGCGGACTGTGAGCAAGATCTCATCCATAGGATGTAACAAATCGGTCAAAGGGTGCGGGAATGGTCAGCAGAGACTCCGGCGGTACCTACAGTTGAAGGGCAGGGTGGCTCCGGCCAACATCAACTTTTAGTCCTGCCGTTTGTGCTTTTGAGAGGTCTCGTCAGTGCCAGATATCTTGCCGCCGCAGCTTGCCGGTGTGCAGCAGCGTCCCTTCTACATCAAAGTCCGATCTGTCATCACGGTGATCAGTGCCGTCTGGCTAATTCTGGCCATTGCGGGGTATGGATTCTTCTCCGGCGGGACGACTTCACTGGCCCTGTCGCTGGCCATGATGTATGGAACCGGCATTGCACTCCTGGTAGTTGTCTCCGCCCTGTACCGCCTGCTGAAGCGCTCCGCCGTCCACCGGACGGAAACCACTCCGGAGGACACAGCGGCGGCCGTCTTCCTGGATGCCACACGCTCCGCCACTGACGAACTCATGGACGCCCTGCTGCCGGCACGCCAGCATGGACGTCCGTCCAGCCCGATCCGGGCGGGCGCTGATTCCCGCCTCGATTCCGGTCGGATGGAGAGTGCTGCCGGGGGTGCTGCCTTGGCGGCGTCGGATGCCGCAGCGGAAGCGCCGGCGGCCGCTGCGCCGGCTTCCAAGCAGGCCGGGACCAAACAGCCCGGGGCTAAGCAGGCTGGGACGAAACAGTCCGGGGCTAAGCAGGCCGGGACGAAACAGGCCGGGACCAAACAGCCCGGGGCCAAGCAAGCCGGGACCAAGCAGGCCGGGGCAGCGCAGCCCAGCCGCCCGAAGCCTTCGGCCACCCCTGCCGAGGCAAAGCCAGCCGTCGCGAAGTCGGCCGTCAACAAAAAAGCCGCTGCCAAGAAAAAGAAGGGTGGCGGCAAAGCGAAACGGGCCGGTGGCCAGGAGGCCGCCAAGCAGCCGTCCACGCCGTCGGCCGCGCCGGAAAGGGAAGCGCCAGCCGCGGGCCAAGCGCCAGCCGCGGTCTCCGCTCCTTCCTCCACGAGCGGGCCCGCCAGCACGCCCGCTAAGACTCCCGCCAAGCCGGGCGTACCCGGGCTGAAGAACGCAGCCTGACACACCCCCGGCCGGTGCCGGCTGAGATGCAGAGACGGGCCCGGCGCCGCTCTCAGGGAGTTGCCAGCTTGCTGACAGGAGCTTTACAGACCCGTGTCCTAATGTAGTTAGTACCTCATAAGGGTGCGAGTGATGAATGGATAGCGTAGTGAACTATCCGCCGCCGGCAGACTATGGGTTGTTTCCCCCAATCAACCCATAGTCTGCCGGCGTTTTTAATGCCCGGATTCTGCTGCGTCGATTGTGACGCGAGTCGGGACGTTGCTGCCGTTACCCGGCGCTGAAACCGTCGAACTCGCTGCTCGCAGCGGAGCGGCGCTCCTCGACGTCGTGGACTGCACCCGGCGCGGACGGGGAGCGCACCTGCTCCATCAATCCGTCCACCGCCGACGGCGGCCCTTCGGCCGTGATCAGCACCGAGCCATCAGGCTGGTTGACGACGGTCCCGGTCAGCCCCAGTTTTCCTGCCCGCCGCAGCACCCAGTAACGGAAGCCCACGCCCTGGACCAAACCATTGACTGTTGCGGCCACCCGCACGCTGCCGCCCATCGGACCGTTAGCCGGCCCCTGTGAATCCATGTCCCGCAGCTTAGTCCAGGGGCCGGTCCAGAACACTGTTTGCTGCTGAAAGCAGCGTCCCGTCCGCAACCAGGCTGTAAACGGCTTCAATCTCTGGTGCCAGGAACCGATCGGGCCCTGGGCCCTGGACCAGCGACCGGATGGCGCTGCGAACGGCAGTGGACACCGGAGCGCTCCGGGCGGTTTCGATGCCGCCGTCGCGCATGTCCAGGGCGCGGGCGGAGGTCAGCAGTTCCACGGCGAGGACGCGTGCCAACCCGTCCAGTGCCCGACGCAGCTTCAGGCCCGCTGCCCAGCCCATCGAGACGTGGTCTTCCTGCATGGCAGAGGAGGGGATGGAGTCCACGGACGCGGGAACCGCGAGCCGCTTGAGCTCGGAGACGATGCCGGCCTGCGTGTACTGGGCGATCATATGGCCGGAGTCGACGCCGGGATCGTGGGCGAGGAACGGGTTCAGTCCGTGGCTGCGGTTGCGGTCAAGGAAACGGTCGGTCCGCCGTTCGCTCATGGACGCTACATCCGCCACGGCGATGGCGAGGAAGTCCAGGACATAGCCCACCGGGGCACCGTGGAAGTTGCCGTTCGATTCGACCCGACCATCCACGGTAACCACCGGATTATCGATGGCGGAGGCACGCTCGCACGCTGCCACGTGTTCGGCGTGGGCCAGTGTCGACCGGGCGGCGCCGTGCACCTGGGGTGCGCACCGAAGTGAATACGCGTCCTGCACGCGGGTGAACTCTCCGCTTTTCTGCTCCTCCACCAGGGAAGACCCGGCGAGCACGGCGCGGATATTGGCTGCCGACTCGGCCTGGCCTGGCTGCGGGCGGAGGCCCTGCAGATCGGCAGCAAACACTGCGTCGGTACCGAGCAGGCCCTCCACGCTCATGGCCGCGGCGATGTCCGCAATGGAAAACAGCCGGTGCAGGTCCGCGATGGCCATGGTCAGCATTCCGAGCATGCCGTCGGTGCCGTTGATCAGGGCCAGCCCCTCCTTTTCCCGCAGTTCCAGGGGTTCCAGGCCAGCCGCAGCCAAAGCCTCGCCTGCGTCCATTGCCTGCCCGGCGGCGTCGCGCACCCGGCCTTCGCCCATCAGCGCCAGGGCACAGTGGGAAAGGGGAGCGAGGTCCCCGGAGCAGCCCAGCGACCCATATTCGCCGATGATCGGCGTGATGCCCGCGTTCAGCAGCGCGGCATATGCCGTGCCGACGGCGGGGCGCACTCCGGTACGGCCGGTTGCCAGCGTGGAGAGGCGGTTGACCATCAGGGCGCGCACCACTTCCCGGTCCACCTCGGAACCGGACGACGCCGCGTGGCTGCGGACGAGGGAACGCTGCAGCATGGTTCGCTGCTCCTCGGGAATCTGCTTCGTGGCCAGCGCCCCGAACCCGGTGGAGACACCGTAGTGCGGCAACGTGTCCGCAGCGAGGGAATCGATCACGGCGCGGGAGGACTCCATGGCCGCCAGCGCCTCCGGCGTGAGGCGAATCCGGGCGCCGTCCCTGGCCACGGCAAGGATCGCTGCCGGTTCCAGCGGGCCGGGGCCGATCGCCACGGAAACTGCGGTGTTTTGGGGAGAAATCATGAGACCTCACAATGCCTGGTTTGATGCGGTGCATAAACAGATTCAGGAATGCCGAAGAATGGTAACGGCATTTCAACCAGTGAAATGCATTGGGCGGCTGACCGCAAGCGTCGCCTGCCCGGCAGGTCAGCCCCGGATCAGGCAGAATAGGCACATGCGCCCCGCCTCCACCGTTCCTGCCCCAGCCTTGGAACCTCGGGAACGACGTCGGCTGACCGCGGAAATCCTGATCGTCCTCGGCCTCTCGTTTGGGCAATCAGGTGTCTACGCCGTCGTCCGCCTGGCTGACAAGATGACCCAGGGGCCGCTGTCCGGGCAGACAACCACCTTGAATCCCGTGCTGGCCCAAAGCCAGTTTTTCGACCTCGTGTACCAGCTGCTGGGCATTTTCTTTTCGCTGATGCCCGTTGCCCTGGTGCTCTTCCTGCTCACCGAGCCCGGCCGGTCAGCCTTCCGGCGCATCGGTTTCACCTTCTCCCGCCCGCTGCGGGACTTCGGACTGGGGTTCGCGTTGGCAGCGGTAATCGGAGCCGGAACGCTGGGTGTCTACGCCGCCGGACGGGCGCTGGGCATCACCACCGCGCTCATCCCGGCCGCCCTGGACACGTATTGGTGGACCCTGCCGGTGCTGGTGCTCTCGGCCCTGCGTCATGCCGTGCTCGAAGAGGTGATTGTGGTGGGGTACCTGTTCACCCGGCTGCGGGCGCTGGGCTGGGGAGTGCCTGCCATGATTCTCACGAGCGCATTAATCCGGGCCAGCTACCACCTGTACCAGGGGATCGGTCCGGGAATCGGCAACTTCGTGATGGGGCTGATTTTCGGCTATGCCTACTACAAGACCCGGCGTGTGATGCCCCTGATCATCGCCCACGCGCTCGTGGACATCGCCGGATTCGTGGGCTTTGCCTTGTTCGGTCCGGCAATCGGCATTGGAGACTAACGCGGGATGGCGCTGACCACACCCTGGGGCGAAGCCCTTGACCCGGAGCACATCCTGCCCGAGTATCCGCGGCCGCAGCTGGTCCGCGGATCCTGGCTCAACCTCAACGGAAGCTGGGACTACGCCTTCACGCCCGCGGGCAGCGAGGAGGCACCCCGCGACTGGGACGGGAAGATCCTGGTGCCGTTCTCGCCCGAAGCCCCGCTTTCCGGCGTCGGCCGCCAGCTGCAGCCTGGGGAAGCGCTCTGGTACCGGCGTCGCTTTTCCCTGCCGCGCGTCGGGCCGGTTTCCGGGCGGGTGCCTGGCTTGTCGCCGGGCCTGCCGCGTGGCGGGCAGTCGAGCGGGCGGGTGCTGCTCCACTTTGGTGCCGTTGACCAGTCCTGCACGGTAGTCGTCAACGGCCGCCGCGCCGGCGGGCATGACGGCGGTTACCTGCCCTTCAGCCTCGACATCACCGATCTGCTTGTCCCCGGGGAGCAGCAGGAACTGGTGGTGCGGGTGTTGGACGGCAGCGACACCAACGGCGCTGCGCGGGGGAAACAGAAGCTCGAGCGCGGCGGGATCTGGTACACGGCGCAGTCCGGGATCTGGCAGACCGTTTGGCTGGAAGAAGTCCCCGAAACCTTTATCCAGGATCTTGTCATCACACCCCTGGCATCGCTGGACGGCGTCGAATTCACGGTTCATGCCGGGCCGCGGTCCGGCGGTGCGCCGGCTGGTGCGGGTGCGCCGGTGCCCGGATCAGACGGTGCGCTGGGAGGTGCGGTCTCGGCGTCGTTCCTGACACCGGAACCGGGGCGCGCGGAGATCGTCGTGATGGCCGAGGGGGCGGAGGTGGCCCGCGGTACAGCAGTCCCCGGGGAGCCGCTGCGCGTGCAGGTGCCGCAGCCTCGGCTGTGGAGTCCGGAGGATCCCTTCCTGTACTCGGTGAGCGTGCGGCTGGGGGAGGACGCCGTCCAGAGTTACTTCGGGCTGCGCAGTTTCGGCACCGGTAAGGATGCGAACGGGCACCAGCGGCTGCTGCTCAACGGTCGGCCGTACTTCCATGCCGGGCTGCTGGACCAGGGGTACTGGCCGGACGGGCTCTACACCGCCCCGGCCGACGCAGCCATGGTCCAAGACATCCAGACGGCCAAGGACCTGGGCTATACGATGCTGCGCAAGCACATCAAGATCGAGCCGATGCGCTGGTATTACCACTGCGACCGGCTCGGCATGCTGGTCTGGCAGGATCTGGTCAACGGAGGCACGGGCGCCGGGCGTGCTCCGGAACTGCTGCCGCTTCCCGGCCGGGGGAGCCGCAGCGACCGCCGCTACGCAAAGTTCGGCCGCAGTGACGCCGCCGGACGCGAAGCATTCCGCCGGGACATGCGCGAGACCGTGGAACTGCTGCGGAGCGTGCCGAGTATCGCCTTGTGGGTCCCCTTTAACGAAGGCTGGGGACAGTTCGACGCCGCCGCGGTCGCCGCGGAACTGCGGGAACTCGACCCGACCCGGGGGATCGACCACGCCAGCGGCTGGCACGACCAGGGCGCCGGAGATACCAAAAGCCTGCACGTATACGCCGTCCCGTTCCGGATCCGGCGGCGCTGGCAGCGCGATCCGCGGGCCATCGTGCTTTCGGAATACGGCGGCTTCAGCCTGCCCGTGGAGGGGCATACCTGGAACAGCTCGGTCTTTGGCTACGGCAAAACCCTGCACACCCGGGCGGAGCTCGAACACGCCTTCACCGAACTGCACCGGACCCAGATCGAGCCGGCCGTGGCGCTTGGACTGGCTGCCACCGTCTACACCCAGCTGGCCGACGTCGAGGACGAAGTGAACGGGCTGCTCACTTATGACCGCAAGGTCCTGAAGCTCGACGCCGGGGTGGTGCGGGAAATCAATCGGGGGCTGATCCGGGCTGCAGCGGCTTCCTCGGTGTAGACGTGCGGCACGCGGATCGCTGTAGGGGTTTGCGACCCTGGCCGCTTCGGTTTGGGGCATGGCTGTCCCTGCGGGCCGGAGCTCTATTGTCGCCGTCGGGTTCTGGGTAGTCCTGCCCGAGTCAGTATTTGCGCCAGGCCGTCCGGGTCCTCAGGTGCTTTGAAGAGGGCGGCCCAGACCCAGCGCACAAATCCTACGCCGGTAGCGCGGATGGCGTCTTCTCGGCGCTTTTCCTGCAGTAGGGCTTGCTGGGATTGCCCGCCGACCCCGTTTAGTGCTGGCCCATACTTCAGAGCACCATCGAACTCGCCGACCAGATTTTGCTGAGGCCAAAAGAAGTCTGTCCGGCCGAGCACCCGGCCGCCGGCAGAGCGAAACTCTTTCTGCAGCTCCGGGGGCGGAAAGCCGAGCCGGTGCAGGGCCGCCCGGGAAAGGGACTCTCCCGCTGATTCTGATCGCTTGTCGGCAAAATTTATGACCCGAAGGGCACGGGTTCGTTTTGCTTGGGTTGGCAGCGCCTGCGCCAGGTCCTTCAAGTCTGCCTTTTCCAACGGGGCCAGTCCGCGCAACGGATCGGGCCGCAGGACGTGGTCCATGGCTGGAACTGCGGGCTCAAAGGGCAGGTAGGCGGCCATGTCGAGAACCGTTTGCGCACGAGATGTGACGGCAAACCCTGCGATCCTGGAGAGAGGTTCGAGCAGTTGCCGTTCGGCCCAGCGGATTCCTCCTCGACGTCGTGCATGCGAAGGGGCCGAGGCCAGGACCATGATCTCGTTGGAAGAACCGATGGTGGGAATTCCCCAAGCGATAGCAGCCGACTCCTGGAGCAGGACCCGAGGGTTCCGGCCCTGCTCCGCAGCTGCCGTCAGCTTCGTGATTTCGCGTTCCCAACGGGGGAGGTTTTCCCAATGGGCAGCGGAGACGTAGACGCCCGGCCTCAGCCGTAGCAACTCCCCGCTGCGGCACCGACTGGCAAGGGATCGCCGACCGGGACCGTCCCGATCTGCGTCCGACGAAAAAAGGAGAGCTGGCTGCATTCTCCAATCTTGGACCTTCACGATCTTGCCTGGATGTTGGGGTCCCCATCTGTGGAAAACCCTACGGTTTGGGGGAAATCGACCATTTTGGGATTTCCCTGCCAGGGCGCTCCGGAGGGAAATCCCATAACGGCTGGATTTTCCCAAAACGGAGGGAAACAACGTCACAAAACGGGAGGATTTTCCCAGAACGGAGGGGCGTGGTGCACGGAGTGGGCAGATTTTCCCAAAACGGAGGGGCGTGGTGCACGGAGTGGGCGGACTTTCCCAAAACGGAGGGGCGTGGTGCACGGAGTGGGCGGACTTTCCCAGAACGGAGGGGCGTGGTGCACGGAGTGGGCGGATTTTCCCAGAACGGAGGGGCGTGGTGCACGGAGTGGGCGGACTTTCCCAGAACGGAGGGAAACAACGTCACAAAGCGGGAGGATTTTACCAAAACGGAGGGAACAAAGGTTGCATAACGGCAGGGGTTTCCAGAGGGAGGGTGCGGGCGGAAGAACGGTGGGGACAGGCGTGCCGAAGCATCCGCCGGAACCCTCCTGAGATGCGCCGCCCCGAACGAGCCGCCACCCTAAACAAAGCCAGCACCCTGAATGAATCGCCGAACTGAACCGAGCAGTGCGCCAGCCAACACTCAGACCGGCGCCGTTCTGCGTCAATACCCGGCGCGATGTCCGGACCATCCCAGCCCCGACAATCCCTGTCAGGACCAAACTACAGATCCGGGCAAGCGCCGCCCGCGCCACAGACCCGGGCAACGCGGAGATACGTTGAAGGCCTCGAAACGTCCGACCCGATCCGGCCCAACCCGACTCGACCCAACCGGCCCAGCACACGCCCGGCCCACGACCGCCCGACCGGGCGGCAGCTCGGCCCTCGCCAACACCTTTGTCGAAATCGACGCCGTCCCGGTCAGCCGAAATAGACAGCAAAAGGGTGGACGGACTGGTAAATCCAGTCCGTCCACCCGCAGCTGTCCTGATGTGGCAGGGGAGTCCCCAAGGGGAGGGAAACGCCCGCGCAGGATTGACCCGATGTGGCAGGGGAGTCCCGAAGCGGAGGGATATCCCTCCGGGACGAGGTTTTTAGATCTCGACGAGGCCGGAAGGCGTCCCGAAGGAAACGGACATAATGCCCGGGGTGCCCTTCGGGGAAACCCAGGTGACATCCACGGATTCCAGCGGCTCCTCGACCGGCATACCCAGCCATTCCGTGACCCGCGCGGCAGAGCCGGCAATGGTCAGGGACTCCAAGGACACGGTCCCGGAGAGGGCACGGGACGGATGGAGATCCGCTTTGTCCTCATCCCAGCGCAGCATGTAGGGAACCTGCGGGTCGGCGATCAGGCCGTTGATGCCGATCTGCCGCCAGGTCAGCTCCTGGCCGTCGGGGAACTTCCGGTTTCCCGGAACCGAAGCACGGCCAAGCCGTTCTTCGAAGGGAGCCAGGTCATTGACCTCGACACACCAGCCCATCCAACCGCCGCCGGCTTCGGACCGGGCACGCACGGCCTGGCCGAAGGGTGCTTTGTCAGAAGCCGGGTGGTTCAGGACTTCAACCACCTCGATGTACTGGTGGTTAGCCAGGGGCAGGATCATATTGCGGGTGCCAAAACGGGGGTGAACCCCGCCCTTGACATATTCGGTCCCGAGGGCAGCAGCAATGCGTTCCGTGGTGGCCAGCAGGCCGTCGGATTCGCAGGCGTAAGAAACGTGATCCAGGCGCATGCGAATATCTTGACACGTTGTGACCTGTGTCTCGACTAAGGCCAGCCTAAGCAGCTCAAAAGTGGAACCTGTTAGGGGAACTAAATGAATTCACGCTGCGTCATATGGGTTGCGCAACTGAGTGTCCGTTGGTTCTATGGGTACAGGTCATGAGCGCCAGCAGATAGCCCCGGCTTGCTGGCCGGCAACCCTCCAACCGCGGTGGGGTGCCCCGGGTGAAGACCTGGCTGGGCATCAAAAGGATGTCACGGCAAGCGCGGGCCACACGTCTGTATCCGGAGTACTTCCGGCATCGGTTCCTGTGGGGCCCCTGGTCAAAAAGGGAGCAACATGTCTGCCAACTGGTCGTTCGAAACCCGCCAGATCCACGCAGGACAGGAGCCCGACGCCGTCACCGGCGCCCGTGCCCTGCCTATCTACCAGACCTCGTCCTTCGTATTCCCCAGTGCGGAAGCAGCTGCCAACCGTTTCGCCCTGGCTGAACTTGCACCTATCTATACGCGGATCGGAAACCCCACCCAGGAAGCGGTGGAGAACCGCATCGCGTCACTGGAGGGCGGGCTCGGGGCACTGCTGCTGGCCTCGGGCCAGGCAGCCGAGACCTACGCCATCCTCAACATCGCCGAGGCAGGGGACCACATCGTGGCCAGCCCCAGCCTGTACGGCGGAACCTACAACCTCTTCAAGCACACCCTGAAGAAATTCGGCATCACAGTCACATTCGTGGCTGATCCGGACAACTTGGAGCAGTGGCGCGCAGCGGTCCAGCCCAATACCAAGGCGTTCTTCGGCGAGGTCGTCTCCAATCCGCGCCAGGACGTCCTGGACATTGAGGGTATTTCCGCCGTCGCGCACGAGGCCGGCGTCCCGTTGATCGTGGACAACACCCTGGCCACGCCGTACCTGATCCGTCCCATTGAATGGGGCGCGGACATCGTGGTGCATTCGGCTACCAAGTACCTCGGCGGCCACGGCACCACAATCGCCGGCGTGATCGTGGATTCGGGCAACTTCGACTTCGGCGCCGACCCGGAGAAGTTCCCGGGCTTCAACACCCCGGATGAAAGCTACAACGGCTTGGTCTACGCCCGGGACCTCGGCGCCAACGGAGCACTCGGTGCGAACCTGGCGTACATCCTCAAGGCCCGCGTGCAGCTGCTGCGCGACCTCGGTGCGGCACTCTCGCCGTTCAGCGCCTTCCTCCTGGCCCAGGGGCTGGAAACCCTGAGCCTGCGTGTGGAACGGCACGTAGAGAACGCTGTCGCCGTCGCCACCTGGCTGGAAGGTCACGACGACGTCGTCTCGGTTGCGTACGCAGGCCTTGAGTCGAGCCCGTGGTACGAACGAGGACGCAAGTACGGGCCCCGCGGCACCGGCGCCATTGTGTCCTTCGAAATCGCCGGCGGCGTCGAAGCAGGCAAACGCTTCGTGGACGCCCTGGAACTGCATTCACACGTGGCGAACGTTGGTGACGTCCGTTCGCTGGTGATTCATCCGGCGTCGACCACCCACAGCCAGCTGGGCGCCGAAGCGCAGGCAGCGGCCGGCGTCAGCCCGGGCCTGGTGCGGCTTTCGGTCGGTCTGGAGCACCTGGATGACATCATCGCGGACCTCGACGCCGGTTTCCGCGCCGCCAAGGGAGCCTGACGCATTCCCGTGACAACATATCCACCCGCACCGCAGCACCCCGTCAGCACCATCGACGGGGTGCTGCAGTGCGCCTCGATCGGCACCCTGGAACTGGAGACCGGCGGCATCCTGCCGGACGTGGTCCTGGGGTATGAAACCTGGGGCCGGCTGAACCGCGACGCCTCCAACGCCGTGCTGATCCCGCACGCCCTGACCGGAAGTACCCATGTCGCCCAGGGAGACACGGACGAACCGGGCTGGTGGGACGGACTTGTCGGCCCGGGCCGGACCGTGGACACCAACCGCTTTTTTGTGGTCTCGATCAATATGGTCGGCGGCTGTTACGGCTCCACGGGCCCGGCATCGGCAGATCCGGACGGCCTGCCCTGGGGATCCCGCTTCCCGTTTGTCACCATCCGGGACTCGGTGCGCGCCGAAGCCAGGCTGGCCGACCTGCTGGGCATCCGCCGCTGGCACACTGTGCTCGGCGGATCACTGGGCGGGGCGCGCGCCCTGGAATGGGCTGTCACCGAACCCGGGCGGGTGGCCCGCTGCGCAGTGATCGCAGCGACCGCGGCCAGCACCGGGGAACAGATTGCCTTCGCCCAGGCGCAGGTGGCAGCGATCCGGCTGGATCCTGATTTCAACGGCGGCGACTATTACAACGGCCGGGCACCGACGGGAGGCCTCGGACTGGCCCGGCGGATCGCGCACATCACCTACCGGTCAGAACCTGAACTGCAGTACCGGTTCGGTCGGACACCGCAGCCGGGGGAGGATCCCCTCGGATCGCCGCTTCCGGCACGGCGCGGACGGTACCAGGTGGAAAGCTACCTGGATCATCAGGCACAGAAGCTCTCCGGGAGGTTCGACGCCAACAGCTATGTCATCCTCACTGAGGCGCTGATGAGCCACGACGTCGCCCGCGGGCGTGGCAGTCTGGCCGAGGCCCTGTCCGGCACGGAAGCGGAATTCCTCGTGGCCGCGGTCGACAGCGACCGGCTGTATTTCCCGGAGCAGTCCCATGAACTGGCTGCAGCCCTGCCGGGGCAGAATCAGGTGCACCTGATCAGCGCGCCGATCGGCCACGACGGGTTCCTCACCGATGTGCTGCAGCTCTCCGGCCTCCTGGAACAGGGCTTTTTCGCCTAACCCCTGGGCGATCCCGGCCGGGCGCGGTCCCGGCCGGGACCGGCTTAGGCCTCGTCCAGTGCGCCGGCGCCTTCGCCCGAACCCTGCGGCATCCCGGAACCGAAAAACGGGCCGGCATCCGGGCGTTTGGCCGAAACTCCGTCGCCTGAGGACCGCTTTCGTACGCGCCGGACCACCCACGGAACCAGGTATTCCCGGGCCCAAACCAGGTCTTCGGAGCGGGCGGTCCGCCAGTTCTTGGCAGCCAGTTCCTTAACCGCCTGTGGTTCCAGGGAGTGCGGAACGCCGAGGGTGTCCAGCACCGCGGCAGCAATCGTGTGGTGTCCGAGCGGTGAAAAGTGCAGCCGGTCAGGGGCCCACATCTGGGGGTTGCTGAGTTCGCGCAGGGCCCACATGTCGGCAATCACAGCATCATGGCGGGCCGCGACGGTGCGCAGGTTTTCGTTGTAGATGGCGACCCGGCCTCGTACGCTGCCCAGCACCGGCGTCGCCCCGATGTCCGGTCCGGTGAAGAGCACCACTGTCGCGCCGGTTTCACGGAGAGTGGCCACGGTGCCGTCCATTTTTTCGGCGAGCCGGTCCGGATCGCCGCCGGGCCGGATGACGTCGTTGCCGCCGGCGCAGATGGTGACCAGATCCGGCTTCAGATCGATGGCGGGCTGGAGCTGTTCGTTGATGATCTGGTTCAGGAGCCGGCCGCGGATGGCCAGGTTGGCGTACGCAAAGTCTTCGTGGCCATGGGCCAGCTCTTCGGCAACCCGGTCGGCCCATCCACGGTGACCGCCGGGGCTCTCCGGATCCGGGTCGCCGATGCCTTCGGTGAAGGAGTCACCGAGTGCGACGTAGCGGTTGAACGGATGGTCCGGGTGGCCCTCCGGTGGAGCGGTCTTCGTATCGGGTATCGGATTGCTGGTGCTGGTTTCCGGGTCAGGGTTCTTCAAGGGGTTCTGGAGATTTTCGGTCACTAGACCATGATTGCTGGCCGAAGCCTGGCTACGCGACCGTAGGTTGGCATCGGCGCATGCCAGAATGGAATTCATGACTGAAAACACTCCTTGGAATCCGGTTGTGCTGTTCTCGAAGCCCGAGGAGGAGCGGGCCGGGACTCCGCTGCTGGTTCTTTTCCACGGCTACCTGGCCAATGAGGAAGACCTCATGGGCCTGGCCGGGTACCTGCCGGACGAGTTCACGGTCGCGTCGGTCCGCGCACCGGTGGCCCTGGGTCCCGGATACACCTGGTTCCCGCTGATGAATGAGCCGGACTACTCCGTGGACCGGGTTGTCTCCGCTGTGCAGGACGTCTCGGACTGGCTGGACAGCATCAAGGACCAGCACAGCAGCGTGACCCTGCTCGGCTTCTCGATGGGCATGGCCGTGGCCAGCACCCTCCTGCGGCACCGGCCGGCGGAGTTTGCCGCCGTCGTCGGTCTCTCAGGGTTTGTGGTCCCGGCCGAAGGCAATGCCTTTTTCCACGACGAGGAACTGGCAGAACTGAAGGTGCCGTTCTTCTGGGGCCGTGACCAGGCGGATCCGGTTATCGACGAAGCCAGGGTCGAGTACACGCACGGGTGGCTCAACGGGTACACGAAGCTGACGAAGGTCCTCTACGCCGGCATGGGGCACAGCATCAGCATGCAGGAGCTGGGGCACGTCAAGGAGTTCCTGACGCACACAGTTCTGGGCCGGCGTTAGTTAGCCCCCGGAAACGACCCGGACTGCCTGCCCGTTCACCTCAACGGTGTCACCCGGATGGAGCTGGCGGCCCCGGCGTTCCTCAATCTCGCCGTTAACCTTGACCATTCCGTTCTCGATCAGCTCCTTGGCATCGATGCCGTCTTCGGCCAGGTTGGCCAGCTTTAGCGCCTGGCCAAGGCGGATCATGTCATCACGGATGGGGAGGTCTTGGGGATCGGTTGAACTCATGGACCCATTCTGCCGGAAAACGCCGGCCACCCCTGCACGCCGCCCACCCCGACCCCGCCGGGCAACAACCGTGGACTCCGGACCCGCGCTTGGGGCGTAATGTTTAACGGTGCCTCAGTCCTTACGCGTTCCCGCCGCCGTCGGCCTTCCCCTAGCCCTGCTGGCCGGAACGGCCATCCCCGCCCAGTCCCGCGTGAACGGGGCGCTGGGGACAGCCCTGGATGACAGCGTGGCCGCCGCCCTGGTCAGCTTCGGGGTGGGGCTAACCGTGATGATTGTGGTCAGCGCGGCGCTGCCGCGCGGACGGGCCGGGTTTGCCCAGATCCTGCCCGCGGTGCGTGAACGCCGGTTCCCGCCGGTCTACCTGCTGGCCGGCGTCATCGGCGCCTGGTTCGTCCTCACCCAGACCCTCACCATCGCGATCCTCGGCGTCGCCGTCTTCACCGTGGCCACCGTGGCCGGACAGACCCTGACCGGGCTGGTCGTGGACCGGATGGGCATCGGCCCGGGCGGGAAAAAAGCGGTGACGCTGATGCGTGTGGTCGGAGCCGTCCTGACCATTGCGGCCGTTGCCTGGGCAGTGAGTCCGAAGATTTCCGGCACTTCGGATCCGGGGGACTGGCTGCTGGCCGTCCTGCTGCCGCTCAGCGCCGGGATGGCCATGAGCTTCCAACAGGCCATGAACGGCACCACCGGGATGCACTACGGTTCCCCCATCACCGCCACCCTGCTGAACTTTGTTTCGGGATTCGCCGCGCTGCTGGTGGTGTGGGTCATCGAGCTCATGGTGTCCGGCCCCGGAAACCCGCTGCCGGAGACCTGGTGGTACTACCTTGGCGGACCCCTGGGCTGCATCTTCATAGGGGTCAGCGCCATGCTGGTCCGGACCCTGGGGGTGCTGCTGACCAGCCTCGGCCTGATCGGCGGCCAGCTCATCGGCTCGCTCCTGTTGGACATCTTCCTCCCGGCACCCGGCTCCACCGTCGTCGCAGCCACTGTCTTCGGCACCGCCCTGACACTGGCCGCGATCGTTCTTGCGACCCTGCCCTGGAACATGCCCGGCGTCCGCCTGCTGGGGCGGCGTGCGCGCCGGTAACCTGCTTTCGCCGTGGTGACCTTAAGCTGGTATGTATAAGTTTTGCCCTCCACCGCCCACCCGAGCACGTCCGCCGGGGTTCCAGGGTCGGGGACGGGACCAAAAGCGGACCGCACCCAGCGGCCTGCGCGACACGAAAGAACGGCGGTACCATTCCATGGCTTCGACCAAATCCAAACTGGATCCGATCATCTCCCTCGCCAAGCGCAGGGGCTTCGTTTTCCAGTCGGGTGAGATCTACGGTGGTTCGCGTTCCGCCTGGGACTACGGCCCCCTCGGCGTGGAACTCAAAGAGAACATCAAGAAGCAGTGGTGGCAGACCATGGTCCGGGGGCGCGACGACGTCGTTGGCCTGGATTCCGCCGTCATCCTCCCGCGCGCCGTCTGGGAAGCTTCCGGCCATGTGGAGGTCTTCTCCGACCCGCTGGTCGAGTGCCTGAGCTGCCACAAGCGCTACCGCGCCGACCACCTCGAAGAGGAATACGAGGAGAAGAAGGGCCGCGCTCCCGAGAACGGCCTGGCGGACATCGCCTGCGCCAACTGCGGCACCAAGGGCCAGTGGACCGAGCCGCAGGAATTCTCCGGCCTGCTCAAGACCTTCCTCGGCCCGGTCGCCAATGAAGAAGGCATGCACTACCTGCGCCCGGAAACCGCGCAGGGCATCTTCGTGAACTTCAACAACGTGCTCACCACCTCCCGCAAGAAGCCGCCGTTCGGCATCGGCCAGATCGGCAAGAGCTTCCGCAACGAAATCACCCCGGGTAACTTCATCTTCCGGACCCGTGAGTTCGAGCAGATGGAAATGGAGTTCTTCGTTGAGCCCGGCACGGACGAAGAGTGGCACAAGTACTGGATTGAAACCCGCCTGAACTGGTACACGGAACTGGGCATCAACCCGGAAAACCTGCGCCTGTTCGAACACCCGCTGGAAAAGCTCAGCCACTACTCCAAGGGCACCACCGACGTCGAATACCGCTTTGGTTTCCAGGGCTCGGAATGGGGCGAGCTGGAAGGCATCGCCAACCGCACCGACTTCGACCTGGGTACCCACTCAAAGCACTCCGGCACTGAACTGAGCTACTTCAACCAGGCCACTAACGAGCGGTTCACCCCATACGTGATTGAGCCCGCCGCCGGCCTCACCCGTTCCTTCATGGCGTTCCTGGTTGACGCTTACACCGAGGACGAAGCCCCCAACGCCAAGGGCGGCGTGGACAAGCGCACCGTCCTGCGCCTCGACCCGCGCCTGGCGCCGGTCAAGGCCGCAGTGCTGCCGCTGAGCCGCAACGAGGACCTGTCCCCGAAGGCCAAGGACCTGGCCGCGCAGCTGCGCCGGAACTGGAACATCGACTTCGACGACGCCGGCGCCATTGGCCGCCGTTACCGCCGCCAGGATGAAATCGGTACCCCGTTCTGCATCACCGTGGACTTTGACACGCTCGAGGATCAGGCTGTGACCGTGCGTGAGCGCGATTCCATGGCCCAGGAACGGGTCAGCCTGGACAAAGTCCAGGGCTACCTCGCCGAACGGCTGATCGGAGCGTAATGGCACTGGCTTTCCGTGAATGGCGCGAGGACGACGACCTTGCGCTCATCCAGCTCTGGGGCGACCCGGAGACGGGCGAGGCCGGGCACTTCCGGTCCGTGCTGCGCCCTTCCTCGAACGAGCCGTGGAGCCGCTGCATCGTGGCGGAAGACGACGGCGTGCCGGTCGCCGCAGGGGTGGTCTATGAGACCAGCCTGCACCCGGACCGCCTGTGGGTGTACATCGAAGTGGCGCGGGAGAACCGGCGTGCCGGTCTGGGGTCCACCCTGCTCGGCATGCTGCGCAAGGAAGCCGAGAACGCGCCGTCGGGCGTCACCAAGCTGCGTGCCAAAGTCGAACCGGGCACTCCCGGCGCGGCCTTCGCCGCTGCCGCGGGGCTGGAGCCGATCCAGCGGGCCCGGGTCATCATCGTGGAGCCGGGCAAGCTCAAGCTGCCCGTTTTCGAGGACCATGGACCCCAGCTGGACGAGGCAGCCACCGGATCGGTGGAACTGACCCGCGCCGTGGCGGATTTCTACAACAGCGTCCATGGCTGGGACCGGGCGGACATGGGCCTGGGCCGGGCACAGCAGATGCTGCTGAACGATGCCACGGGTGCCGCCGGCGCGCTGGTGCTGCGGGATGCGCCGAAGGCGGAGGGCGGAAAAATCGCCGCCTTCGCCGTCAGCTACACCTCCGAGCGCACGGACGCTCCGGCGGATGTGCTGTTGGGCTATGACACCACGCTGGAGGAATCCGAGGCAGAAGCTGCTGTCGCCTCCCTGCTGGCCATGCTCGCCTACCAGTACCCGGTGCAGCTGGAAGTCGATGACTCGATGACCGCGCTGGTCCGCGTCCTGGAGCCGCTTCTTGCCTCAGGCGCTGCGCGGCAGGACGGCAAGGACACGCTGATCCTCAGCAGCTGACCCGCACTGCAGATAACGACGGCGCCGGTCCCCGCATGGGGGACCGGCGCCGTCGTGCTTCGCAAGGTTGTTACTGCTCTCCGGTCAGCTGCCCGGAGAGCGTGAACATCACCGAATCCGAGACTTCCCGGAGCGTGCGCTCCGGACTGAAGACCAGCCATTCGATGCCGCCCACCAGGACGGCCCCGAAGATCGTGCCGGCCACCAGCTCCGCGTCCGGGCGCTCGGGGTGGGTCTGCCGGATCACCGACACGAACTCGGCAAGGGCTTCGCGGCGCACGTGCTGCAGCGGCGTCTGCCAGGACCTGTCGGTCCGGAAGATCTCCGCGGCAATGAGCTTAGCCAGCGGTTGGTTTCCGGAAATGAGTTCCAGCATGGTGTTCACCATGGACCGCAGGGCGGTGGCGCCCGACTTACCTTCCCGGGCCTGGCGCAGGGTCTCCGCCAGGGTCCCCACGCCGTCGAGCAGCAACTGTTCAAACAGCTTGTCCTTGGAGGAAAAGTTGTAGTAGACGCTGCCCTTGGCAACCCCGGCACGCACGGCGACGTCCTCCATGGTGGTGCCGGTGATCCCGTTCTGGGACGCCAGTCCCAGGGCGGCGTCGAGGATCGACCGCTTGGTGCCTGATACGCGTGGCATGCAATGTGTCCTTTGTGCGGGGAGGGTTGAGCGTTGGTTCCCTGTTGATCTTAGATGTGCAACTCAGGATGCAGCCGCTTGATCGTCCACATGCGCTGCTTCCCGGCGCTCACCGAGCTGATCAGGATGCAGACGGCGGCCAGGATGGCCAGGAAGGCGACGGCGATCCACATCCGGGCGTCCACGCCGCCGGTGATCAGCGCCCGGAGTCCGTTCACCACATAGGTGGCGGGCATAAACGGGTGCAGCGCCTGGAAGAATCCCGGGGTTGTCTCCACCGGGTAGGTTCCGCCGGAGGAGCTCAGCTGCAGCATCAGCAGCACCAGGGAGACCACCCGGCCGGCCGCGGTGCCCAGCACGATGATCAGCATCTGCTGGAGCGCCAGGAAAGCCACGGTTGTCAGGTACAGGAAGGCTCCGGTGCCGATCAGGTAGGCGGGATGGATGTCCAGCCCCCAGACCAGCACGGCCATCATGATGAGAACCTGGCCCAGGCCAATCGCCAGGGCCGGCACCAGGCCCGTTGCCGCGGCCCGGAATCCGGAGACACCTGCGGCCAATGCCCTGGTGGGCAGGGCACGCAGCAGCAGCCAGGTGATCAGCGCACCCACGAAGGTTGCCAGGGCCAGGAAGAACGGCGCGAACCCTTCACCGAAGCTGGACGCCTGCGTGGCGAACTCGGAGTCCAGATCGACCGGGTCCGAGGCAACGATTGCCTTGGAATCGATCAGGCCGCTGGAATCCTGCGGAAGTGCCTGGCCGCCCTCGGCGAGGGCATCGGCGAGGGTGTGTCCGCCGTCGGAGAGCTGGCCGGCACCTTCGGACAGCGCGGTGCCGCCCTCGAGAAGTTCACCGGCACCGGACGCGAGGTCATTGGTGCCGCTGCTGAGCGTAGTGGCTCCAGCGGAGAGCTCATTGGCACCGCTGGCGGCACTCTGGGTGCCGGCGTCGACCTGGG
>NZ_DALZXY010000048.1:683-25360 GCF_031988865.1 Arthrobacter sp. | reverse complement strand
ACATCGACATCAAGTCCCCGTACGGCAGCGCGAAGGTGATGAAGCTGCAGCCCGGTGAGAGCACAACCGCGGTCATCAAGACGCGCCAGCTTTCCATCCCGGCGGGTGAATTGACTGCCCATTACAAGTTCATCGGTAAGGGCAAGGCAGAGAAGATCGATTACACGGCGTCCTACGGCGCGGTGAAGTGCAGCCGCTAGTTCCGTAAGCAGCTGACACTGCAGAAGAACTGAAACACCAGCGGGTCCCGGAGCAATCCGGGGCCCGCTGCTTTGTGTGGCCAACGCTTATTTCTCAGGGAAGCGCCACTACCGCCCGATGGCTTATCGGCAGGTGTTGCGAAGGGTACCGATGCCGGAGATGCTGACCTCCATGAGGTCCCCGGGGGCGAGCCACCGTTGCCAATGTCCGCCGTTTCCGGCCGGGCTGCCGGTGAGAATGACGTCCCCGGGAAGCAGGGTTGTGATGGCCGAGGCTTGGGAGATCAGTGTCGGCACGTCAAAGAGCATATTGGCGGCCCAGTCATGCTGCATTCGTTGCCCGTTGAGGTCGAGCGTAATCTCCAGCTCGCGATAGTCCCCCAGCAGGTCAGCGGGAACGATGTAGGGCCCCATCGGCAGAAACGTGGGGCGGTTCTTGGACCGCCACCAGTCCCCACCCAGTGGCCGGTGCTCTTTGGGGAATTGCAGGTCACGGGCGCTGATGTCGTTAGCCACGGTGTAGCCGGCCACATGCTGGAGGGCCTGTTCCCGGGAAACATTGCTCGCTGGGGTGCCGATCACCACGGTCAACTCCGCTTCCCAGTCCGTCTGACGGGATTCGGGTACCAAATTGACGTCGTCACCGGTCCCGCACATCGCCGAGGCCGCCGGCGAAGAAGAACGGGCTGCCCTTGCGGGCCCGCTCATCCATCATCGCCTCTGCATCGGACCGCAGCTGGTCCGCCGTCCGCGGATCATCGTCTGCTCGTCCCGAGATGATGATCTCCGCAACGTGCGACCGGTAGTTGGCTCCGGCCTGAAAGATATGGATTGGTTGCACCGGCGGCAGAACATCCAGCCGGGACAGCGGGATTCCGTACTGTGCAGCTCTGGCGGCAAGATCAGGCAACTGGGGACGAACGTCATCCCATTGCTCAAGCAGGCCGCGCACCGTAGCTGCGCCGTCGGCCAGCTGATCGGGCTGCAGCCGGAGCACTTGTTCGGCGGCCACGAGTCCGGCGAATTCGGTCTCACCATCCGAAAACGTTCCCAGACCGTAATGCTGATGCGACGGTGCCATCCCATCTCCTCTGTGTTGGTCGTGCGGTGAAGACGGCATTTAGGCGATCGACGCGCTGCTGGGACGATGCACGTTGATTGCTTCAGACCCGGCGTACTGGGCGGCGTCTCCAAGTTCAGCTTCGATGCGCAGCAGCCGATTCCACTTGGCGGTCCGCTCGGAGCGCATGGTGGAACCGACCTTGATCTGGCCGGTCCGCCACCCTACCGCCAGGTCGGCAAGCCAAGTGTCCTCGGTTTCTCCGGACCGTGCGGAGATCACGGTGTTGTAGCCGGCCCCCTGTGCCCGCCGGACTACCGTACGCGCGTCGCTGAGCGTGCCAATCTGGTTGGGTTTGACCAGCACAGCATTAGCTACTTGTTCTTCAATTCCCCGTTCCAGCCGCTCGATGTTGGTGGCAAACAAATCGTCACCGAGCAACTGCTGCAGTCCCAACCGGACGGTGGCCGTCTTCCAGCCATCCCAGTCGTCCTCAGCAAGGGCATCCTCGAGGGAGACGATCGGATACTGTGAGCACCAGTCAGCCAGTTCCTCCACCAGTTCCGCAGGTGCCAGACGCCGGCCGCCTTCGGCTGAGAGCACGTAATGACCGTCGTGGGCAAGGAACTGTGAGGCAGCCACATCGATGGCTATCCCGACGTCGTCTCCTGGGCGCAGCCCTGCCCGGGCTATCCCTGCCACGACTGCTTGCAACCCCGCCTTGTTCGTGGGCAATGCCGGTCCCAGGCCGCCCTCGTCGGCGACGAGAGATACCGACAGGTTCATTTCTGACAGCACTTCGGCGGTGCCTTGGCGCACCCGGGCACAATATTCGATGGCCTCGGAGAAGTTGCGGGCACTAAGCGGCACGGCCAGGAAATCCTGAACGTCAATGGACCGGCCAGCGTGGGCGCCGCCCGAGAGGATGTTAACCATAGGAAGCGGCAGCAACGGCACAGCCCCAGGATCGGCGGCAGCCTCGTAAAGCGGACGATGCTGGCCTTTGGCCGCAGCCACTGCGCTGGCAATGGACACAGCCAGTACGGCGTTGGCGCCCAGCCGACCCAGGTCTGCGGTACCGTCGACCTGCCGCAGTGTGGCGTCCACGTCGACCTGATCGGCGGCGTCGAGACCATGGACCGCCTCGGCCAGGATTCCGTGGACATTGGCCACTGCTGATTGCACACCATTGCCGCCGTACCTGGACCCGCCATCCCGCAGCTCGCGGGCCTCATGACGGCCAGTGGATGCCCCCGAGGGAACGACTGCCTGGCCCCGGGCACCGCCTGACAGTAGAACCTCGCATCCCACAGTTGGCTTGCCGCGAGAGTCCAACGCCTCCCACGCCAGTACCTTGCGGATCGTCGTTTCGTTCATTTGAGGTCCTTCCAGACATCGGTGAGGGTAGCCGGGGGATCTGCAAGCAAGCGTCGGCCCAATGTGCGGGCCTGTTCCTGTCCGGGGCCGTCGAGATATTCCACTGGGCTGCGGCCATCGACGCGGGCCAGGAGCAGGCACCCTGTTTGACGCGCCAACTGCTGCACGTCAATCGGGACCCCGCGCTCCACCGCTGCCAGTCCCCTGAGGAACGCGCGTGCCGCCAGCAGGTAGGAATCGGCCGATTGAGGACGGTGAATACTCTTCAACAGCAGGTGTCCCACGGTCCACGCGGGATCAAAGCTGGGATCACCCAGATGGGCGACTTCCCAGTCGATAACCCACACCTGCCCCGGCCGGTCGCCTACGAGAAAGTTCTTTGGGGTGTAGTCGCCATGCACCAGGCATGTGGTGGACGCGGCCATCTGCTCAAGGGTGGCATCGATGGCCGGTGCGAGGTCGGGGTATGCATCGCGGATCTGCCGGTGGAAAGGGTCCACGCGCAGCTGCTCAAACGCTGTGCCGTCGCCGAAGTCGGCGTCGAGCTCCTGCCGCTTCCGGGCAGTCTCGCGTTGCCAGACACCGAGAAATAGGCCAAGCCGTTCAGCAACCTGTGGGTCCACCTCACCTCTGAACAGATCCTGTTTCCAAGTGCGCCAGTTTTCGGGGGCACGCGACATTACCAGGAACCCGTTTGAAACGTCGAGCACCTCGGGCACGGCTCCCGGAAGGATGCGGCCGGCTTCCTGCAGCGCCCTGCCCTCGGTGGCAAGCCGGCTGACATCCGCCAGCCAGGTCTGAGCCACACGTAGTCTGCCCAAGGCGCGTTTGACCACAACGTTCAGGCCTGGTCCGGTGACAGCCACCACATCATTAGATACGCCGCCGGGCATTGCTGCCGCAGCCAGATCATCGGAGCTACGCGCCAGGCCACGGCTGACCAGATGCGCGAGGACTTCATTCTCCGCTGTTGGCAAGGCAGCGATCATGCCGGGACTCCGGCCAGCCGCAGGTTGTCCTGCTGGAGAACTTCCGGATTAACCAGACTGTGGGGCACCTTACCCCGCAGGACGTCTACGACGTTGGCGGCGGTCTTGTGGGACAGCTCGGCCATGGCCCCGTCCGAGGCGAACGCCGAGTGCGGCGTGAGAATCACGTTGTCCAAAGTTCGCAGAAGATGACCGGGAGAAAGGGGTTCGGGCTCGGTGACGTCCAGCCCGGCCCCGGCCAAGCGACCATGTCGCAAGGCGTCAGTGAGCGCATCTGTGTCCACCAATCCACCTCGAGCAGTGTTTATGAGCAGCGCCGTGGGTTTCATGGCCGCCAGCTCGGCGGCACCAATCAGTCCACGGGTTGGCTCCGTTAGGGGAACATGCAGGGAAATAACGTCCGCCGCCTCGAGTACTTCGGTCAGCGAACGGGCGGTTGTCACCCCGGGTGGGAGTTCGCCGCCGCGCTGCAGGGCCACAACTTCCAGCCCCAGTGCCTGTGCCCGGGGCACCAAGGCCCTGCCAATGGCCCCCAGTCCGACCAGGCCCAGGACTTTACCCCGCAACCGGAACGGGGTCGGCGCGCTGTGGCGGTCCCAGCCACCGGCTGCGGTGTTACTTGCCAGTGGTATCAGCCGCCTGCTCAGAGCCAGGATGAGCGAAAGAGCATGGTCGGCGACCTCTTCAGTGCAGTACACCGGCACATTGCTGACGATCATGCCCAGATCAGTAGCCTTGGCTAGGTCGATGTTGTCTACGCCTACCCCGGTTCGAGCTACAGTCCGGCAACGAGTGGCTGCGTTGAGTACTGTGGCGGAAACCTGGGTAAAACAAGTGATAATGGCATCGACATCAGCAGCAAGGGCGGCCAGTGTGGCGGTGTCGGTTGCGTGGGCAACCACAACCTCGGCGCCGGCAGCCCCCAGCACCTCGCGCTCGATCGCAACGCTTTCTCCGGGGTGGTCGGTAACCAGTACCTTCGTGGTAGCCCTCGTCATGCTGTTCTCCTCTTCACGCTGGGATCCGCGGTGTTCAACGGCCGGTCCGGCACCCTGCGGATGACGGCCGGTCCGGCAACCTGCGGATGACGGCCGCCCGTTTGATGCGATTGGCTTAGCCGCGGCCGTGCTGGGCGTAGGGGTTGAGGATCTCGGCCTTCATCGCGTCAGATGCACCTTCTTCGGTGGCGGTGAACCCGTCAGCGTGAGGGAACGACTCCGTCATCGACATCGGCATGGCACCGTTGCGATAGAGGTTGTTCGATCCCTCCGAGGGCTTCCAGTCATGTGCTGTCCAGTCCGGCACGTAGTTGCGGTAGCCGCCCGAATTAAGCTCGATCCGCATAGTGGAGGGCTCACGGAAGTATAGGAAGTTCTGCTCGCCGATTCCGTGGATCGAAGGTCCATACTCCATGGGCGTGCTGCGCTCCATCAGGACGTCCGCAGACACCAGCAGTTCCTGATAGGTGTCCACCCAGAAGGCGATGTGGTTAATGCGGCCGCCCCTCTCCGAGGTGTCCAGCACTACGCCCAGGTCGTGTGACTTCTCGTTTGTGGTCAACACGCCAAACACCGTGATGGGGGCTTCGTCCAAATCGGTAAAGGCCATCATCCGATAACCAAGGGTGTCGGAATACCACTTCATAAAGGCGCGTACGTCTGAAGCCGCAACGGTGACATGGTCCAGGAACCGCGGCGCACCGGCGTGGGCGGACCGCTTTTCGGGCCGGTCCGGATAGATGGAGGCCAGCTCCGGCTCGGCGACGTGCTTCTCGACGTCATAAACCAGCCGCATAGGATGCCCCCAGGGGCCCGTGAACTCGTAGGCACGCCCGTAACCGTGGCCTCCCTCGCTCCACTGCCCACTAACACCGGCTCCTTCAACGCGGGCGGCGGCGGCCTCAAGTGCTTCGACGGATGTAGTGCGCCAAGCCATTCGATTTAGGCTGGGTTCCGCACCGGGGGCAATGACGAGGCTGTAGGTGTTGTAATCGCCCCAGCACCGAAGGTAGACCCGGCCATCGGCGCGGTGGGCTTCACGCAGGCCGAACTTTTGCACGTAAAAGGCAACCGATGCCTCCACGTCGGGGCTGGTGATTTCGATATGACAGATGTGCGCCAGCAGCTTCTCCACGAGCAAGGCCTTTCCCTCAGTCTCCCGGACCGGATGTGGTCCCGAACACAATCCTCAGCGCACAGCCGGAACCGCGGAAGCGAGACTTTTCCATATCAACCATTCGCCCGACTTATAGCTGAGCGTCGGCAGTATGGGCGAGACAGGTCAGTCGTTGGCGGATGCGCTGAATCGCACTGGATGGATCGGCCGCTCGGAGTCGAGGGTGAGATGCCGGCTCAATTGTTGAAGCGCCGAGCGTAACCAGACGTTTGCCGGATCGGTTGCCCGCATGGGGTGCCAGTACATGGCTTCCACCACAGCCAACTCAAGATCGGGATCGAGTTCCACTACGGTGACTGGCGGATCGGGATGCATGCGTGTGACGAGCATGCGGGGGGCCAGCGCTACGAGATCAGTTCCTGACACCAGCATGGGGATCGACTGCCAGCCCGACACATGCGCGACGACTGCGGGTTGCATGCCCCGTTCCTGGAAGAACCTAGCAGGAGGAGTCACCACACCCGGACCGAATCCGCCGGTTGCGTGCGGTGCGGCCGCGAGATCAAATAAAGTCAGCTCGGGACGGTCCAGCAGCGGATTGGTGGAGTCCATCACCACCACGAAGTCGTCCCGGAACAGCTGCCGGGTACTTCCACTGAAGCCATATCCCATTGGACCCACTAATAGGTCTATATCCGAAAATTCATCCGCCCTTGGCAGGACGCTGGTCAGCGGAACGAACCGGACTGACACCTGCGATGCATGCTTCGCCATCAATCGGCGCAAGGGCCCTATCAGCACGGTGGTGGCGTAGTCGGAAGCAGCCAGCACGAAGGTGCGCTCACTGACCGCCGGGTCAAATGCCGTGCTCAGCTGCATCGTCTCCTGCACCTCGACAAGAGTCTGATTGACCCGAGGCGCGAGAGTTTGGGCGAAAGGAGTCAGCTCATACCCCCGCCCGGACCTCACCAGCAGTTCGTCGTTGAAATGGCGCCGCAGTTTGGCCAAGGCCTGGCTCATGGACGGCTGACTTAAATGCACCCGATCGGCGGCCCGGGAAACGTTGCGCAACTCCAGGAGGGCCTGCAATAGGGGCAGCAGGTTGAGATCCACTTCCTTCACGCAGCTTCCTTCCGCCCACTAATCGTGCAAGGGCCGACGCCCGCATGCCATTACAGGCGAACCTACACCGGCACGGCCACTGTGTGGGCGACGCGGTGCATCAAGCCAGGCACGTCGGCGTCCTTGTGACCGTCAAGCATCCATTGGCCCAGCTGCACCGACGCCTCCACTACGGTACGAATCCGCGCTTCGCGCCGCTGCCGGTAGCGAAGCAGAAGACTTTCGTCGAAGGAATCCGCCCTGATCAGCTCGTCAGCCAGCACCGCGGAGTCTTCCACGGCCATGGCTGCGCCCTGGGCGATCGTGGGCGGGCAGTTGTGTGCTGCATCGCCGGTCAACACGACACGGCCCCGATGCCATGGGCCCTCGACGATGTGCGCAGTGAACTGCGTGTAATTAATGGGAGTGTCTTCCCTGATTGATTCGGCAATCTCCTGCCATGGCCCGCCGTACGCGCGGGCCAGCTCGGCCATGATGCGCGGACCGTCGTGGGCGTCGCGCTCCTGGGCCCTCTCAACCAAATAGGCGTACATGGTGTCCTCCCCCGTAGGGCAGTACCCTGCGATATAGGCTGGCCCCCCGTAGATCAGGTCGGTACGCGTCACCTCGGACGGGCGCGGCACAAATGCCCGCCACGCGCCCATGCCGGTCCGCAGCGGCCTGTCGACAACGCCTATCAAGGATCGGACGGTGGAGTTATGTCCGTCTGCTCCGACCAGCAGCTCGAAGGTGAAAGTCGCTCCGGATGCGGCCCTCACGGTGACGCTGTCCGTATCCTGGAACACATCCGTAACCGACGCCCCAAAGTGGATTTTGACGCCGGCTTCCACCGCCCGCCTGCGAACGATGTCCGTCAGCTCCGCCCGGGGTATCCCCAAGGTCGCGGGCAGGTCTTCACCGCCGGTCCGCACGTCAGGCAACACGGCCAGGACAGTTGCCTCCGGGTCCGGGGCGCGCAGGCCAAGCTCATTGAAGGCGAACCCTTTCTGCTCCAGCTGCTGCCACAAGCCCAGATCACGGAAGATCCGCAGCGCATTGCCCTGCAACGTAATGCCTGAGCCGAGCGTGGAGGGGCCATCCGCTTTCTCCAGCACCTCGACATTGAAGCCCGCGTCTGCGAGATAAATAGCCAGAGTCAAGCCGGCAGCTCCGGCGCCAACGATGCCGATGGTACGCACAGCAGTCACGGTGCCTGCCTTTCTTCCATGGACGCGCCACGGGGTTTTCGCCTTGGATGCTGGAATGTATTGCCGCAAAAGCTGGATCACAATGTGATCTTGGACACTAGCTTGTTGACAAGTGGCGCCAAGAGCCAGCCTGTTCGTCAATGCCACATATTGGCCCCATGAATAGTGAGTGCCCCAAGGCAACCCCTCGGATGTCAGCGCTACGAATATCAACTATTGCGCCATGGCACTTCCTCAAATACGGAGGCTCAACGAGAGCGATGACATTCCAGCCAGGAGGCGCAAGAATGACGACTCAAAGCCGATCGTCATCATCGGAGCAGGTCCGGCCGGTATGGCAGCAGCCCCTTCCCGCATACCGGCGGTCACCACCCCATCCCCTTGGAGGATTAGCCTGAGGCCCGCCCAGAGGAAACGTTCTGAACCTGTGGCCGCCGGCCATCCCCAGACTTCAATCGGCGCCGCGAGCCGGGGCGGCATCCCTGCGGGTCCACTGCCCAATACGAAGAGATACCTATGTCATGGACGTTGAACATGGAATCCGGTCTCTCGAAGGTGCTGTCCCTTGCCCGGTCATTGAAATCTGAGGCGAAAGCCTGCCGCAGGTAGGAGGTCATTTCCGTTATGCCCGGAGTAGGGTCGTCGGAGTTGAACACCGGAGGGTCCGACCGAAGCCTTCTCCACCAAGCCCCGCGCGAAGCAGACGCATCTGCGACCCACGTCCAAGATCAACGTTGTAGACCCTGCTTTCGTACGTCACTGCCGTGGAAACCCCGTAACGTTCATCAGTGAGCGCAGTCGGGCCACCGGCCGTACCAAGCAGCACAAGGTTGGTCCTATGGGATGCAGCTGCACCACTGCCCAACCCCCCCTGGCTCACTGTCGACATCTTCGGGAACGGAACATCCGGCAAGTGCCAGACCACCTAACGCGGCCATGGTGCCTGCTCCTCCGAGAAAATGCCTTCTCGACGCTTACTGGATGCTTATCGACTATCCACAAGACCGATAGCAGCTATCCCAATGTCTCGCTTCCCCAAATATCCGGGCCGCACCACAGTGGTGGCAACAACGTGACCTGAGTCACGTTGTTCACCCTTTGACTGTCGATGGAGACCCGATGAGAAGCAGAACGCAGAGATCCAAGGCCCGGGGCGCCCTCAGCGCCCTGTTTATCGCCAGCCTCGCACTGGCATCCTGTAGCTCCTCCCCTGCGGCGGACGCTCCCAGTTCGGACACCTCAACCTCTGCCGAAGCCTCCGCGCCAGCCGGCTCCGAGGCCCTGGCGGCTGCCTACGAGGGCATCGTCGGGACCCCGCCGACCGAGGCCGTGACGGTCCCCGAGGGCCTCTCGGCCTGGGTGGTTTCCTGCGGGCAGTCCCAGACCACCTGTTCGACGCCGGCCCAGGGCGCTGCAGATGCGGCCCAGGCTATCGGATGGGAAAGCAACATCTGCGACGGACAGCTCAACCCCAACGGCTGGGCCAACTGCATCCGCCAGGGTGTCGCGGCCAACGCAGACGTCATCTTCGTGATCGGCCAGGACTGCTCCAGCTTCCAAGGACCACTCGAAGAAGCCCGCGCAGCCGGCATCACCACCGTTGGTGTCGGCGCCAATGACTGTGACGTTGAGGGCGGCGAGCCGCTGTTCACCGGCATCACCAAGCAACTGGACGGTATGGACAACGAGCAGTGGTGGAACAAACTTGGTGAACTGCAGGCCGGCTGGCTGATCGGACAGACCGACGGCGATCTGAAGCTGCTGGAAGTCACCTTCGCGGATACCCGGTTCGGCCCCTGGATTAGCGACGGGTTGAACACCGCACTCGAAGACTGCGATACCTGCGAAGTAGTTGGCACCCTGCAGCTGAGCAACCAGGATGCGGCCAGTGGCGCTATGGCACAGAAACTCTCCACCGCGCTCCTCCAAGCCCCGGACGCAAATGCTGTCTCCGTCCCACTCGATGGCTGGTTCATGGCCGGACTGTCACAGGCCATCGTGGCCTCCCAGCGCTCTGATGACCTCGCCGTCGTCGGTGCGTTCGGGCAGCGCAGCAACCTGGACCTGATCGCGGCTGGCCAGGGCCAGGATGCCTCGATTGCGTTCAGCTTGGAATGGAACGGCTGGTCGGGTGTGGACACCGCCCTGCGGCTGCTGGCTAAGCAGGAGATCCTGCCGTCCGGCGTTGGGTTGCAGGCTGTAGACGCGGAGACGAACATGCCCGCCGGCGGTGACACGTTTGCCTACAACCCGGTGGTCGACTTCAAGCATGCCTACCTGGAGGCATGGGGCAAGTAGTGGCTGCTCACACCAATAACAGCCCTCCCGTGTCCGCGGCTTCCGCGGGCACGGGAGGCGCGCCAGGCGCGGCGCCGGCAGCCGCTTTGGCGGCGCATGGAATCACCAAGACGTTCGGCGGTGCGGCCGCCCTGACTGGAGTGGACCTGGCCGTGGAAAAGGGCAGCATCCACGCCCTCCTCGGCGGCAACGGCTCCGGTAAGTCCACTCTGATCAAGTGTTTGGCCGGGGTTTACCAGGCCGACGCCGGAACCATCAGCGTGCACGGGCAGAGCGTTCCCGCACGGCAGATGACCCCGCGCCGGGCACGCGAAGCCGGGCTGCGCTTTGTCCACCAGGACCTCGCAGTGTTCGATTCTCTGACAGTTGCCGAGAACTTTGCCCTGGACTCCGGGTTTCCCACCAATCCGTTCCAGGGGATCCGGTGGCGGGAACTGCGCAGCCGTGCGGACGAATTACTTGATGTCTACGGCATTTCGGCACGGTCCACCGATCCGCTGGGGACGCTCCGCCCGAGCCAGAAAACCATGGTTGCGGTTGCCCGTGCCCTCGCGGATCAGGAAGGCAGCGAGTATGTCCTACTGCTGGACGAGCCCACGGCGTCACTGCCCGAAGACGAATCCCGGGAGCTCATGGCCGCACTGCGGTCCCGTGCGGACCTCGGCCAGACGATCGTGCTGGTGACCCACCGCTTCGGAGAGATAGCCGAAGTCGCGGATCACGTTACGGTTTTCCGCGATGGTTCCGTGGCTGGCCTTGGGCCGGTCGCTGAGATGACCACGCCCGTTATCGTCTCCATGATGTCCGGTGAAACCGTCTCCAGCACAGCAATCCCCCGCGCAGCCACGGAAGCTGCTCCTGCGCCGTCGCACTCTGCTGCCCCGGTGTTTGAAGGCAGGAACCTGACCCGGCATCCGCTGGCAGGGGTGGACCTATCGGTTGCACCAGGGGAGATCGTGGGCTTGGCCGGACTGGCAGGATCAGGCCGTTCCACCGTGCTGCGCGCCATCTTCGGTGATACCGCCCTCACCGCCGGCAGTATGAGTCTGGACGGCAGGCCCCATAAACCGTCTTCACCGGCCGACGCCGTCCACTGCGGGATTGCCCTTGTTCCCGAAGACCGCCACCGGGACGCCGCTTTCCTGGACCTCGCGGTGCGGGAGAACGCCTCCGCCACAGTGATCGGAAGGTATTGGCGCCGGCTCCTGATGAACCTTCGGCTGGAACGATCCGACGCTGAACGCCTTATCCGCGAGCACTCCGTCCGGACGGACGGAACCGAAATCCCCATCGGGCAGCTTTCCGGCGGCAACCAGCAGAAAGTGATCCTGGCCCGCTGGCTGCGCCGGAATCCCCGGCTGCTCCTGCTGGACGAACCCACCCAAGGGGTTGATGTGATGTCGCGGCAGGATATCTACCGCACCCTGCGCGCCCTCGCCGGCCAGGGTTGCGGGATCCTGGTGGCTTCCAGCGACCTGGACGAACTCGTCGAACTCTGCGACCGCGTGCTGGTCCTGGTGGACGGCCGGATCGCCGGTGAGTTCAGCCCTGATGAAGCTGGGCGCGGTGAACTGGCCACGGCCGTGATGTCCGCAGCCCCTGCCAGCCAACCCCGTCACAAAGGACCTGTTGCGTAATGGACGTCATCCACACACCCCCGGCAAAATCCAGCGAACCCCCGCAGGCCCCGCCCCCCGGTGCTGCCGCAGCGGAGTCCGGCGCCCTGCCTATCCGGCGGAAGTCAGCCCGCACACCGCTGGGCACCCAGCTTGAACGGTTCGCCCTTCCTCTGCTCCTGGTCCTGATCATCGCGTTCTTCGGCGTCTTTCCGGCCAGCTCAGCGGTGTTCCTCAGCACCGCCAATGTCTCGGTGGTCCTGGCCAATCAATCGGTGGTGACGCTGGTCGCCATCGCCCTGATCTTTCCGCTCGTGGCGGGCCACTTCGACTTCTCGGTCGGCGGGATCGCCGTCCTCAGCAGTGTGGTCACCGCCGCATCCATGGCACATTTTTCGCTCCCGCTTTGGCTCTCCTGCCTGCTCGGGGTGGCTGTAGCGGCGGCGGTGGGAGCGGTTAACGGACTGCTCGTTGCCCGGTTTAGGATGAACGCCTTCGTCTCCACACTGGGCATGGCGACCCTGCTGGGCGGGCTCATTCAGTGGTACACGGGAGGGTTGGCGATTATCGGCGTCGATCCGGCCTTCACCACTTTCGGCAGCAGCACCTGGCTTGGTCTGCCCCGGGTGGTGTTCGTGGTGGCAGTTCTGGTGTTCCTGGCCTGGTACCTGCTCACGCACACCCCTTTTGGCCGCTCTCTCTATGCCATCGGCTCCAACAACCGGGCCGCGGTGCTGGTAGGCCTGCCCCTGCAGCGGTATACACAGACAGCATTCGTCCTGTCCGGCGCGCTGGCCGGACTCGCGGGAGTGATCCTGGCTGCCCGCACCGGCGGAGCCAACGCGGACAACGGCACTTACCTGCTCTTCCCCGCCCTGGCAGCAGTTTTCCTGGGTGCGACGGCGATCCTGCCCGGCCGGTTTAATGTGGTCGGCACGATAATCGGGGTCCTGTTTGTGGCCGTCAGCGTCAGCGGACTGACCCTGAGCGGGGCTGCGAACTGGGTGGATCAGGTGTTCAACGGCGTGGCGCTTCTCGTCGCCGTCGGACTCTCCTCCTATCTGGGCAGGCGCCGGTCTGGGCAGGCAACGTAACCTCCGCACTCCAGCCTTCCCATCCGCCCCGAAGAAACGACAGGAGACAACGATGGACGCACTGAAGCCCATTGTCATTATTGGGGCCGGCCCGGCCGGGATGGCTGCAGCGCTTTCGCTGCACACCGTTGGCCATCAGCCGATCCTGCTGGAGCGTTACCGGGAGGCACGCCCGGCCGGGAACATCCTCAACCTCTGGCCGCCGCCCATCAAAGCGCTGCAGGCGATGGGCGTGGATACGCAGGACCTCGGCGCGCCCTGCCACACCACCTTCCGCGGGGTCCGCGGGAACATCCGTGCCGACGTACAGATTCCCGAGGACGTGGTCGCTGGCTACGGCGGAGGCTTCATTGGCCTGCTGCGCCCGGAGCTATACCGCCGGATGCTTGCAGCAATGCCGCAGGGCGTGCTCCGCACCAGCCAGGACGTGACGTCGCTGGAGGACTACGGCGACGGCGTCCTTGTCACCCTCTCCGGCGGGACCCAGATCGATGCGGCCGCCGTCGTGGGGGCCGACGGCATCGATTCCATGGTCCGCAGCCATCTGTGGGGCGCCAGCGAGCGGCGCGAACACCGGCTGCACATCATCGGCGGCTACACGTTCGCCGATGTGCCGGGGGCGGAACGCAATGAGGTTGTCCTGTCCCATGACCGGGAGGTGCAGGGCACCTACTCGTCGATCCGGGACAACGGACGTTCAGGCTTCCAGTGGTGGGTGCTCGAAGCCTGGGATCCGGCCCGGCCAGAACCGGCAGATCTCCAGGCCCATGCACTCAGCCTGGCGAAGCGCTTCCCGGGTCCGCTCGCGGGACTCGTGGCGGCAACGGAGGCCGGGCACCTCCAGCGCTGGCCCATCCGTGACCGCAAGCCGCTGAAATCATGGTCCAGGGGCAGGATCACCCTCGCCGGGGACGCGGCACACGCCACCTCACCCTACGCGGCTTACGGTGCGGGAATGTCCATCGGCGACGGGTATGTGCTCGCCCAGTGCCTGACCGGTGTGGAGCTGGCTGACACTCCCGCTGTCACCTCGGCTCTCCAGCGGTACGACGAACGCCGGGTTCCGCACACCACCGCCCAGGTCCAGCAGGCCTACGTCCTTGGCAAAGTGTTCCACCATGCCCCGTCCGCGCTGCGCCCGCTGCGTGACTGGATCCTGGACCATACGCCGATGCTCCAGAAACAGGTTGGGGAGAAAAGTCCGGCCGAAATCGTGGCCCAGCTCCAGGAAATGGGTGCTGGCCTGGTGCGGGCCGGCCGCTGACTTGTCCCGGCCTGCGACCCGCGGTCCGGGCGAATCAGCGGCGGAATGGACTCACGGCTCACCTAAGCTGGCAGGCATGAAGTCCATCGATCTGAACCTGCTGCCGACGCTTCAGATCCTGCTGCGGCTGCGCAATGTTTCCCGGACCGCTGAGCACCTGCAGTTGAGCCAGCCGGCCACCAGTGCCGCGCTTTCCAGGCTGCGCCGCTACTTCGACGATGAACTGCTGGTCCGGGCAGGCAGGCACTACGAGCTGACGCCGCTGGCACAGGATCTGGTGCCGCTGGTTGACGAGGCGCTGCTGGGCCTGGACCGGGTCACCGGCATCCGCAGCCAGTTCGACCCGGTGACCAGCGACCGGGAGTTCGTCATCGCCGCTTCGGATTACGTTGCGGCCATGATTGCCGAGCCGCTGCGCCGCGTTCTGCAGCTGGAAGCGCCGGGGGTGAGCGTGGACATCATCCCCACGTCGATGGTGCGGGTTGACCAGTCAGATTTCACCCGCTGGGACCTGATTGTGGGCCCAACCGGGTACTCCTTTCCCGGGCAAAAGAAGGCCGTCTTCCGGGACAGCTTTGTTGCCATAGTGGATTCCGGTAATCCGGTCCTGGCCCAGGACCGGCTGGACGCCGCTGACCTGGGTGTCCTGCCGCACGCCGTGGGCTACTTTGGCGAATCCATCAAGACCCCGGCCGACCTGTTCTGGGAAACGCTGGGAATCGAACGGAAAGTTGCCGCGCATGTCTCCGGACTGCTGGCACTGCCGCTGCTGGTCGAGGGGACTGACCTGCTGGCCCTGGTCCCCAAGATGCTGGCGCTGAAGGCACAGCGGGGAGCGGGCATCTCCATCATTGAGTTCCCGGTCGAGTCCGAACCCGTCCTGGTGGAAGCGATGTTCTGGCATCCGAGCCGCACCGAGGACCCTGCCAATCTGTGGCTGCGTTCGGTAGTGCAGCGTGCCTGCGCCCAGCTGCATGAAAACCTCGACAGCGACGCCGTGATCCGCCAGGCAGCTATCGGCGGCGTCGATACCCAGTAGATCAAAAACGGCATTCTTCGGATGCCCGGCTGCTGGCAGAGTTCAGCACATGATCGATTCTTCGCGTTCAGACGGGCCGGAACGTCCCGGCCGTCTGGCCGGCAAGACCGCCATCATCACCGGCACGGGCAGCGGCCAGGGGCGCGCGGCGGCTCTGGCCTTCGCGGCGGAAGGCGCCGCCGTCATCGGCTGCGACATTGACGCCGACGGCGCCGAAGAGACCGTCCGACAGGTGCGCCAGGCAGGTGGCCGGATGAGCAGCACCCACCCGGTGGACCTCACCAATGAACAAGCCGTGGCTGCTTGGGCCGCCGAGGTAACCGCGGAGCACGCATCCGTGGACATTCTCTATGCCAATGCGGCTGCCACCCGGTTCGCGCCGGTCGAAGACCTCACGTTCTCCGACTGGCAGTGGAACGTGGCCCATGAGATGGATGTGGTGTTCCTGCCGGTGAAGTACTTTTGGCGGCAGCTGGCCGCCACCGGCAACGCGGCGATTGTCCTGGTGGGCTCCACAGCGGGCGTCACCGGTTCGGTGACCAACGGCCGCCTGGCCCACACCGCCACCAAGGGCGCCGTCGTCGCCATGACCAAGCAGCTCGCGGCGGAAGGCGCCCCGTTCGGCATCCGGGTCAACACCGTCAGCCCCGGCATGATCCGCACACCCGCCACCGAGGGGGACCTCCTTAGCGCGGACCACCCCATGAACGGGATCGCCGAGCACATCCCCCTGGGTCGCATCGGCACCCCCGACGAAGTTGCCAAGTGCGCATTGTTCCTTGCCTCGGATGAAGCCTCCTACGTCACTGGGGCGAACCTGATGGTCGACGGCGGCTGGTCAGCCGTGCTGCCCGGCTGAGCCGGGAATATCCCTCCAAAAGAAAGGTTTCAACGATGAAACCAGTGCTCTCACGCGCAAATACGGCGCACAACAGACACGAATTTACTACCGGCTGGCCGGCCCTGCTGTTCGCTACCGTGGGGGCTGGCGTCGGGTTCAGCTGCCTCGGTTATATCCTCGGCCCCCTCGTGGTCCCACTGCAGGAAGAATTTGGCTGGGGCCGTGGAGAAATCACCCAGACCAGCCTGTGGAGCTCGTTGGGGATGGCTGCTGCCCTGCCGCTGCTGGGCCGCCTTCTGGACCGCTATGGCGTTCGGCGGATTGCGTGGATCTCGCTGCCCCTTTTCGCCGCCGTGCTGTTCATGCTCAGCCGGTTCGACTCGACGCTGCTTCTCTTCCTGACCCTGTATGCGCTGGCCGGAATCATCGGCGTCGGCACCTCAGCCGTCACCTATTCCAAGGCCGTAGTGGAACGCTTCCATAATCACCGCGGACTGGCATTGGGCATTATGGCCACCGGGCTCGGGGCGGCGGGACTGCTGCTGCCGCCGCTCATGGGAACGGTGATCGCCACTTACGGATGGCGCGGGGCCTACCTCACCATGAGTGTTCTAGCCCTCGCACCGCTGCTCATCCTGGCTGTCGTCAGGTTCCCACGTCCCGAAGAGAGCTCCAACGGGCCCGCGCCCGCTTCCCAGCTGGGGCACCTGCCAGGGCTTACCCGTGGCCAAGCGGTGCGCAACCGCGAATTCTGGACCCTGATCGCCGCGTTTTTCGTCCTCGGCTGGGCGCTGCTGACCATGGTTCCCCACTTCGTGCCGATGCTCATCGACAACGGCATCGAACCGGTTCAAGCAGCGCTGCTGTCCTCACTTATCGGTGTCGGAACAGTCATTGGGCGGCCGATTGTCGGTTGGCTCCTCGATCGGTTCTATGCCACGTACGTTGCCGTCCCGCTGTTCCTGACAGCTGCCGCCGGCTGCCTGCTGCTGCTTCTGGGCGGGGCGGAATTCGCTCCGCTGACGGCTGTGCTGATTGGCATCGGCTTCGGCGCGGAGATCGATTTGATGTCCTATCTCAGTTCCCGTTACTTCGGCCAGCGGGACTTCGGCGCGCTCTACAGCTACGTCTACAGTGCCTTCATGATCGGCAGCGCCTTCGGCCCGGTCGCGGCTGGATACCTGTTCGACGCGCAGAAGTCCTACAACACTCCCCTGATCATTGCAGCGGCTTTCCTGGTGCTCGGCTCAGCAGTGCTGCTGACGCTGCCCCGGTTCGACCGCGTCCCGGCGGGCGGCGCCGGGCTCGATGATCAGGTGGCCGTGTCCACAGAGTCATAGGCTGCGAACTAAGTGGGGCCCTTCCGTGAGGAAAGGGCCCAACTTAGTTCTCTCGAGATAAAACCGGGCTCCGGCAGCAGTCAGCGCAGCGCGTCGGAGATGGACTTGGCGCCGCCATGGGAGGTCTGGCCGCCGTCGACCGGGATCTCAGCGCCGGTGACGTATGAGGAGAGCGGGCTGAGCAGGAAGGCGACCACACTGGCCACCTCTTCGGGCTGCCCGGTCCGGCCCAGTGGGGTTTCGGCCAGGTTCGCTTCCCGGAAGGCCGGGTTGGCGCTGGCGGTCATGGGCGTTTCGATGAAGCCGGGGTGGACCATGTTGACGCGGATCCCTTGCGGCCCGAGTTCCCCCGCTGCCACCTTGGACAGACCGCGCAGTGCCCATTTGCTGGCGGTGTAGGCCAGCGGATAGTGGGCGGTCAGTCCGGCAGCGGACCCCACATTGACGATTGAGCCGCCGGCCTCCATCAGCGGCGCCAGGGCCTGGATTCCCAGCAGGGCGCCGGCCACGTTGACGTCGTAGACCCGGTGCAGGTCGGCCGCGGAGAGTTCGCCCAGGCGCTTCCGTTCGGTGATGCCGGCGTTGTTGACCAGGCCGTCCACCCGGCCATACTGCCCGCGCAGGTACTCGGCGAGCGCAGCCCACCCGGCCTCATCGGCCACGTCCAGCCGGTGGTATTCCAGGTCGTCCAGTTCCGGGGGCGCGTCCCCTGCCAGATCAGTGGCCACCACGCGGGCTCCATGGGCGTGTAGAAGCCGCGCTGCCGCAGCACCCTGCCCCTGGGCGGCCCCGGTGACCACCACCACCCGGCCATTCAGCCCAAAAGGGTTCACCGGCCAGCCGCCGCTTCTGCCTCGTAACTGCGGGGCAGCCGCGGCCGGGGACGGGCCCGCACCAGGGTCTGGGCCTCGCGGCGGGCACCGACGGTGTTGGTGATCGTTCCGATGCCTTCGACGGTCATGCTGACTTTATCTCCGGTCTGCAGCGGCGGAGGGGACTGCGCACCGTTGCGTCCCCACAGCTCGGCCAGGCAGCCGCTGCCGCAGGTGCCGGAGCCCAGTACGTCGCCGGGGGCGATACGTGAATCCTGCGAGGCGTACGCCACCAGTTCCGCGAACGGCCAGCCCATATTGGAGAGCAGGTCCTCACCTATGCGGACCCCGTTGACCTCCACACTCATCCGCAGGCCCAGGAAGCCCTCGTCGTCGTGCCTGCCCGCGAACTCATCCGCGGTCACGATCCATGGACCGAGCGTGCCGGCGAAATCCTTGCCCTTGCACGGGCCCAGGCTCACCTTCATTTCGCGGCGCTGCAGATCACGGGCGGACCAGTCATTGAAAACGGTGTAACCGAAGATGTGCCGGTGGGCTTCCTCCGCGGTGAGGTTGCTGCCGCTGCTGCCCGGCACGTGGCCAACGACGGCGGCGACCTCCGTCTCGAAGTCCAGCTGGCTGCAGCCGGCCGGAATAGGGATTTCCTCGCCCGTGGCCCGGATGGTGTGGGGATTGGTGAAGTAGAACGTGGGTGCCTGATACCACTCCTCCACCACCCCGGCAGCGCCGTCGATGCTGATCCGCATGCCTTCCACGTGCTCCTCGAATGCCACGAAGTCGCGGAGCGTGGCGGGCACCAGCGGCGCCAGCAGCACGACGTCGGACAGCGGCCTGGGTGCGTCGCCTCTATCGGAGGTGTCCCCTGCGGCGGCGGGTGGACCGGAGATCGTGCGTTCGGCAATCCGCAGGGTTTCCTCCAGGCCTGCTGCCAGCAGGTCGTTGGTGGTCACCCCGGCGGGCAGCGGGTACGCGTGGTCCCCGTGGACAAAGCCGGAGCGAACCTCGCCGTCGTCGTTCCAGCGTGCAATCTTAACCATCGTGTTCCTTTCCTTCCCGGCTTAGGGAGCCGGGGTGTGACTGACCGCAAGCCCGGCACTGATGCCGAGGGCTGCGGCGTTGCCGGCGAGGATCAGCTGCTCGTCCTGGTCAGTGAACCCGGCCGCGCGGACTTCACCCACCGGGTCTTCCGAACCCATGTCGAACGGATAGTCGGAGCCGAGCAGAACCCGATCAGCCCCCGCCGCGTCAGCTAATGCCCCGAGTTCGGCGGGGCTGTGGATGAGCGAGTCGAACCAGATCCTCCTGAGATAGGACGACGGCGGGGCCGCGCACCCGCGCGCCTCCGGCCGGACGCGCCAGGCGCGGTCGGAACGCCCCAGCGTGGTGGGCAGGTAGCCGCCGCCGTGGGCGGCGATCAGTTTGAGGCCGGGATACCGATCCAGGACCCCGGCGAAAATCAGATGGGACAGCGCGACGGCGTTTTCGGCGGGCTGGGCCACGGTGTTGGAAAGGTAGAACCGGTCCAGCCGTTCGTCCAGCGAGCAGCCGAAGGGATGCAGGAAAACGAGCGCTCCAAGCTCTTCGGCCCGCACCCAGAACGGTTCGAGCCGCGGATCGGACAGCTCCACCGTCCCGGCGTTCGGACCGGAGTCCGGGCCGGTGTTGCTGGCGGAACCGTCACCGGGCGCGTAGGAACCGAGTTCCACGCCAAGCAGCCCGCAGTCCTGCACCGCATGCTCCAGTGCAGCCACCATCAGCTCCGGGTGCTGCAGCGGCACCAGTCCCAGCCCGGCCAGCCGGCCGGGAGCGGCGGCCACCAGCTCCTGCACTGCGGTGTTGGCGCGGCGGGCAATGTCCGCAGCAAGCTCCGGCCCGGCGAAGTAGTAATAGTGCGACGGCGACGGCGAGACCAGCTGCACATCGACGCCGGCTGCGTCCATGTCAGCGAGCCGCCGGGAGAGGTCCACCAGCTGCGGCCACCGTTCCTTGATCATGGCTCCGGAGTTCGCCAGCGATTCCGGGCCCTGCCGCCGGGCATCCAGTGCCTGGGCGGCGGCAAAGTCTGCCGGCGCTGACGCCGCCACGTACTGCGCCAGCGCAGGCAGCAGTACGTGGGCATGGACGTCGACGACGGCGCCTGAGGTTGCGGACTGAACGGCTGCGGGCTGCGCAAACGCGGACTGAACGGCTGCGGACTGCGCAAACGCGGACTGGGGATCGGTCATGCGGGAGAGCTCACGGTTGCGGCAACCCGGCCCATGAGGCCGGGCACATCGGCGTTCCGGATCTCACCGTCCAGCATCCACTGGCCCAGCTGAACTGAGCTTTCGACCACGGTCCGGGCGCGCTCCAGCCGCCGCCCGGTGAACTCGTCCCAGAGAGAGTCATCCAGCTGCCCGCGCCCAACCAGCAGTTCCGCGAGCACGGCGCCGTCTTCAACGGCCATGGCCGCGCCCTGGGCGATGGTGGGAGGGCAGCTGTGGGCGGCGTCGCCAATGATCACTGCCCGTCCGCGGTTCCACGGCCCGTCCACAAAGTGCTTGGTGAACCGGGTGTAGTTGACCCGGGCACTGTGGTCCAGGCTGGCCCGGATCTCCTTCCAGGGGCCGCCATAGGCCGCGGCGAGTCCCGCCATGATTTGGGGGCCGTCCTCCAGGCTGCGTTCCTGGGCTTTTTCCACTAGATAGGCGTACATGGTGTCCTGGCCGGTGGGACAGTAACCGGCAATAAAGCAGGGGCCGCCATAGGTCAGGTCCGTACGGACCACCTCGGCGGGCCGCTCCACGAACGCCCGCCAGATACCCATGCCGGTGGGTTCCGGCGCTACATCGATCCCAATCGCGTCGCGCACCACCGAGTGCAGTCCGTCCGCGCCGATCAGCAGGTCGTAGCTGAGCCGGTCGCCGTCGTCGGTAATCACCGTGACCGACCCGCTGTCCTGCTCCACGCCCTTGACCGTCCGGCCATAGCTGATCCGGGCGCCTGCCCCGAGCGCCCGGCGTCGGAGGGCGTCAGCCAGGTCCGGGCGATACATGCCCAGCGTCGCCGGCAGGTCTTCGCCGCCGGTACGGGCATCATCCATGACCGCCAGAACCGTTCCGGCCGGATCTGGGGCACGCAGGCCCAGCTCGCTGAAGGCGAACCCCTTCGCCGCTATTTCGTCCCAGATACCGAGGTGCCGAAAGATCCGCAGCGCGTTCCCCTGCAGGGTGATGCCGGAGCCCAGCGGGGACGGCCCGTCAGCCTTTTCCAGGATTTCCACGTCGATGCCGGCATCGGCCAGCAGCGCTGCCGCCGTTAAACCCGCCGCTCCCGAACCAACAATGCCTACCGTGTTCACAGCTGCCATGGTGCAAACTCCTTTGTTTTCAGTCTGGCGGATTACTTAACGGCAATAGGATTGACCGGCGATCCGACTGCCCCGGTGATGGGCAGCGGTGCGGCGGTCAACAGAAAGTCGTACTGACCATCGGCGGCGCAGGACGCTGCGAGTGCTTCCGGGTCCCACATTTCCCCGAGGAACAAACCCAGGTTCGGGATGGCGATCTGGTGCAGCGGCTGGAACGCGACGTCGAATTCGTTCGGCCGGACTTCGAAGCCCCACGTGTCGGTCGCGATCCCGGCGATTTCGCTGCGGTGCAGCCAGGGCGCAGTGGTGAAGGAGAGCCCGGGTGCAGCACCGCCGGCGTAGTCCCCCCAGCCTTCCCGCAGCGTACGGGCATACTGGCCGGTGCGCAGCACTATGACGTCCCCGCGGCGGACCGCGGAGCTGGCCCCCTGCTTCTGAATCGTGGCCTCGAGGTGTTCCGCGGTGATCGCGAACCCGTCCGGCAGCTCGCCGTCGTTGTGGCCTAGTTCCGGGCCCAGCGCGCGCCCGACGTCGAGCAGCACACCCCGGGTGACGATCCGTGATGCCGCGGTCTGGATGCCGGTGACCTGGTCGCCCTCGCTGGTCACTACCTGGCCTGCCCGGCGGCCGTTCCAGGCCTTGCCGCGGTCGAAAATGTGGCCGAGCCCGTCCCACTGAGTGGAGCACTGCAGCGGCATCGCGATGACGTCATCCGCACCGCCGAGGCCGTGCGGGAAGCCCTGGTCACCGAACTCCGCGTCCGTGCCGGTATCTGTCATGGTGTGCACCGGGTTGGTGCGGCGGCGCCAGCCCTTCTGCGGCCCGTTGGTGTCGAAAGGCTGGGAGAGGGAGAACGTGTGACCGCTCCGGACCAGGCGGGCTGCCTCGACCCGCTTGGCCTCGTCGATGAAGTTCAGTGTGCCCAGCACATCGTCCGGTCCCCAGCGGCCCCAGTTGTTGTGGGCCGCCGCCATGGCTTCGATGCTGGCCAGGGCATCACCGCGCTGCAGAACTACCTCGCCTGTCTGGTCCTGGATTTCGGTCACGGAGCCACCTCGTCCTGGCAACGGACCAGCTGCGTGCCCAGTCCGGTGATCTGCCCTTCCATCACATCACCGTCGCGGAGCATCCGGCCCCAGTGCGCCCCGTTGCCGGACGGGCTTCCGGTCAGGATCAGGTCACCAGGCAGCAGCGGCATCTGCGCGGAGGCATGGGACACCAGCTGGGCCACGGTGAAGATCATGTCCGCCGTCGACTCGTCCTGCATGGTTTCGCCGTTAAGCCGGAGCGTGACCTTGAGGTCCTGCGGGTCCTCAACAAACTTGGCCGGGAGCACCAGCGGCCCGGTCGGCAGGAAGCCCGGCGCGTTTTTGGACCGGTACCAGTCGCTGCCGATGGCGGGCATGTCCTTGCGGAAGACGAATTCCCGGGTGGTGATGTCGTTGACCATCGTGTAGCCAAAGACGTGGTCGAGCGCGTCCTCCGGTGCCACACGGAAGGCCCGTTTGCCAATCACGGCGGCGACTTCCAGTTCCCAGTCATGGGTCCGGCTGTAGGCGGGCAGGACCAGGTCCTCGGTGGCTGAGGCCATTGCGGTCGGCAGTCCGATGAAGAAGTACGGCGTGCCCTCTGCGGCCCGCTTATCCATCATCGCGGCGGTCCGTTCGCGGATTTCTTCGTCGGTTCCGTCGCCGTCGCGGTGCGCCACGGCCAGGTCAATCACATGCTTGCGGTAGTTGTCTCCGGCCTGGATGATCTGCCGCGGCCGCAGCGGGACCAGCACTTTTAGTTCCGCGAGGTCGAGCCAGCCCGGTGCGGCGGTGCCGGCCTGTGCTGCCTGTCCGGCGAGCCGGTCCAACTGGGGTTCGGCGGCTTCCCAATGGTCAATTACGGTTTCGATGCTGACCGGTGTGCTGCCGGGCAGGGCCAGGTTGTCCGCTGTCAGCGGCAGGACCCGGCCGTTGGCTTCCAGTCCGGTCCGTGCATCGTTCGTGACGGGGTCGGCGAAGGTAATCAGTGAGTACGTCATCGGTTAGCCCCGCCCCTGCTCTGCATACGGGTTGAGCAGCGCCTGCTTCATTTCCTCCGAGGCGCCTTCCTCGGTGGCAGTGAACCCTTCCGCGGGCGGGAAGGACTCGGTCATGGAGTGCGGCATGGCGCCGTTGCGGTAGAAGTTGTTGGAGCCCTCGGACGGCTTCCAGGTCCTGGCTTCCCAGTCGGGCACGTAGTTGCGGTATCCGCCGGAGTTCAGCTCCACCCGCAGAGCGCTGGGTTCACGGAAGTAGAGGAAGTTCTGCTCGCCGATGCCGTGAATGGAGGGTCCGTATTCCATCGGGGTGCCGTTTTCCATCATCACGTCCGCCGTGCGCAGCAGGTCTTCATGGGTATCTACCCAGAACGCGATGTGGTTGACGCGGCCGGCCCGGTCCGAGGTGTCCAGGACAACGCCGAGGTCGTGTGACTTCTCGTTGGTGGTCAGCACGGAGAACACCGTGATTGGAGCTTCGTCCAGATCGGTGAAGGCCATGATGCGGAAGCCCAGGGCCCGGTTGTACCAGTCGGCGAATCCACGGACATCGCTGGTGGCAACGGTGACGTGGTCCAGGAAGCGGGGCGCGGCGGCATGGCTGCTGCGGCGTTCGGGCCGGTCCGGGTAGGCCGATTCGAAGCCCGGCTCCGCCACGTACTTCTCTACCTCGTAGAAGAGCTTCATCGAGTGCCCGTAGGGGCCGGTGAACTGGTAGGCCTTGCCATGGGCGTGCCCACCGGGGACCCATTCGCCCTGGACACCTGCCGCTTCGATGCCCGCTGCCGCGGCTTCGAGTGCTTCCGCCGACGCGGTGCGCCAGGCCATGTTCGCCAACGAGGGCTCGTCACCGTGGCGCACCACCAGGCTGTAGCGGTAGTGATCGCCCCAGCAGCGCAGGTAGGACGCGCCGTCGATCGAGTCGAC
>NZ_DALZXY010000048.1:0-645 GCF_031988865.1 Arthrobacter sp. | reverse complement strand
GCCGCATGCCGAACTTCTCCACGTAGAACCGGGTGGAGGCCTCGACGTCGGGGCTGGTGATTTCCAGATGTGCCAGGTGGGAGAGGAGTTTTTCCACGGGGAATCTCGCCTTCGAATAGGTGCCAAGTTGATCTAAGGCAACTGTGGCCTGTGTCACCTATTCGAGGAAGGGGTATCTTTCGATGCTAGGTATACGCGTGGTTGATACTGAAGGTTATTTCAGCAGCCGGGACATCCTCCGGTCCGCAAGCAGCTTCCCGCCGGTCTGGCAGGTGGGGCAGTACTGCAGCGAGGAATCTGCGAAGGACACTTCGCGGACGGTGTCGCCGCAGACGGGGCAGGGTTCGCCGGTGCGGGCATGGACCCGCAGCGCGCGGCGCTTGGAATCCTTCAGCTCGGCAGCCGGCCGGCCGGAGGCGTTCTCGATCGCGGATTCCAGGACGGCGCGCATGGCTTCGAAGAGCCGCTGGACTTCCTCGGGCTTGAGCTTGGCAGCATTCGCAAACGGTGAGAGGTGGGCGGCGTGCAGGATTTCATCACTGTAGGCGTTGCCGATGCCCGCGATCACCGACTGGTCCCGCAGCAGCCCTTTGATCTGGGCCCGGTGGGAGGCCACCAACCCGGAAAACGTCTCCAGGTCGACGT
>NZ_DALZXY010000047.1:0-25589 GCF_031988865.1 Arthrobacter sp. | reverse complement strand
ATCGGCAATGATCGAAGCGACCCTGGCATCACTGACGACAGCTTCCGGGCCAAAAGCGATGCCCCAGATGAACCAGGCTGCTGCGAAGACTTCCCACCGTGGTGCCGAAACGCTCAAGACAGTGATGATCCCGAATGCCACGGCGGAGAAGGCGAGCACGCTCTTGAGCCGGATAGTCGACCAAGAGGTCACCCCGGCGGCCCACAACCCCACCAGAGCTCCGATGCTGTAGGCCGATAGAGCGAACCCGTAGGCACCTTCCGGGGCATCGGGTAGTCCGGCCAGATAGGGCACCGCGAGTGCGGTGGCTGCCGCAACCAGGAAGGATGCACTGGCGGCGGAGAAGTAGGACATCGTGACGACGGGTGGGAATCGCAGCTTTAGAACCGGGGGCCCGGTAGTCTTCTTGGTCCTGCCCTTCCTGTCATCCGACGCTTTCCCAGCGGCCGCCGGCATAGCGTGTCTGGACGCCAGCAGGACCAGCGCGAGCACGAATGTGGCCACGTTAATGCCCAATGCGAGGGTCAGACCGCCGAGCCCAAACAGGAGGCCTCCCACTGCCGGGCCAACCATTTCCGAGACGGTTTTGCCACTCTTGCGTGCGGCAGCCAACGACTGGAGATCATGCCTATACGAAGCCCGCAGCGCGGACTCGGCCGCCGGGTTGTCAAAGGAACCCGCGGCGCCGACGATCAACCCGATCACCGCGAAGGCGATCGGGTTTGTCCCCGGAAGAGGGATCAGCGCGGCAACCAGGATGGCCCGTACTGCGTAGCTGGCCAGAAGCAGCCGCCGTCGATCGTTGAAGTCCGCGATGGCTCCTCCGGCCGCGGCGAACAGGGACCCGGCGAGCATTCGTCCAAGGAAGGTCGAGGCAAGGGCAATGACGCTGTCAGTGAGCGCATAGACACCCAACGGGACAACGACTGCGGTGATCCCATCACCGAGTTCCGACACCAGAAAGGCAGCCAGAAGGCGGCGGCTTCGCTTGTCCGTGAACGGCCTGGCCAGTCGTTTGGAGCCTTCCCATCGGCCCGTCATGGCTTTCGGCGCCGGGATAAGTTCACCGATGTTGCTTCGGGAGAGGCCGGGTGGTCTTCCTGAGTGTTGAGTCCGGTTCCTGGTGAGCTCATGAGGTAAACCTATGTCCTCAAGTGGACTCGAGAACCAACCGGAACGCCCTAGGCTCGGTCCATGACCTCGCAGAGTGCTCCGCTCGAAAAGCGCCGGCAGTGGGAGAGGGCGTTTAAGTGGAGCTTAGGACCGCACCCGCGTTAATGCCGGGCACAACGAGCGCCCGCCAGCAAAACGCCCGCCGCAGGAACTCCTGCGGCGGGCGGTTGGCCAGTTGAAGCGGGGGGCTTAGTCCAGGTGCCGCTCGTCCGGTCCGTTGTATTCACTCAGCGGCCGGATCAGGGCGTTGGATTCCAGCTGCTCCATGATGTGCGCCGTCCAGCCGGTGATGCGCGCTGCGACGAACAACGGCGTGAACGTGGGGGTGTCGAAGCCCATCAGGTGATAGACCGGTCCGGCCGGGTAATCCAGGTTGGGCAGGATGTTCTTCCGCTCGGCCATGGCCGTTTCCAGGGCCGTGTACAGCTCTCCCAGATCCGGGCGGTCGTAGTGCTTGACCATTTTGTCCAGGGACGCCTTCATGGTCGGCACCCGGGAATCGCCGTTCTTGTAGACCCGGTGGCCGAAGCCCATGATCTTCTTCTTCTCCGCCAGTGCGTTATCCAGCCAGGCCGCGGCGTGGGCCGCGACGTCGTCGTTCCCCGCGCTGGCGGTGATTTCCTCGAAGGTGTGCATCACGGCCTCGTTCGCACCGCCGTGCAGCGGGCCCTTGAGGGCGCCGATCGCGCCGGTCACGGCCGAGTGCAGGTCGGCCAGCGTGGAGGTGATCACCCGGGCAGTGAACGTGGAGGCGTTAAAGGAGTGCTCGGCGTACAGGATCATCGAAACGTTGAACGCCTCCACGACCTCCGGCGCGGCTTCTTCCCCGAACGTCATCCACAGGAAGTTGGCCGCATAGCCGAGGTCTTCGCGCGGCTCCACGATCTCCTGGCCCCGGCGGCGCCGCTGGTCGTAGGCGACGACGGCGGGCATGGCAGCAAAGAGGCTGACGGACTTCTGCATGTTCGCCAGCCGGGACGAGTCCTCCGCCAGCGGATGCTCGGCACCCATCACCGATGCCGCGGTCCGGCAGACATCCATCGGATGGCAGGACGCCGGCAGCGAGTCAATTACGGTCTTCAGCTCCGCCGTCAGCGCACGCTGGGACCGCTCACCGGCGGTAAATTCGGCGAGCTCCTCCGCCGTCGGCAGTTCTCCGTTCCAGAGCAGGTAGGCGACTTCCTCGAAAGTGCACCTGGCCGCCAGTTCCTGAACCGGGTAGCCGCGGTACAGCAGCGAGTTGGTCTCCGGGTTCACCTTCGAGATGCTGGTGGTGTCCACCAGCACTCCGGCCAGGCCCTTGTGGATCGTTGTGTCGGTCATGTCTGGGACTCCTTCGTCGTAATGCGCGGGTCGGGGGTGGGGCAGCGCCTTCTTCTTGCTGGCTGGTTCGGGGTGGCCAGGTCAGGCCGGTGCCGGGGTGCCGGGTGTGCCGGGGACCTGGAAATTGAACACTGAGGTATCGAAGCGGTTATACGCCTCATAATCCACCAGATCGTACAACCGCGCACGTGTGAGCATGCTGGGAACTTCGGCGGCCTGGGTGCCATCCGCCTTGATCGCCTCCAACGTCCGTTCTGCTGCGCCCATGGCGCTGCGCAGCAGGGTCACCGGATAAATGACCATGTTGACGCCCGCGGAGGCGAGCTGGTCATAAGTGAAGAGCTCGCTCTTGCCGAATTCCGTCATGTTGGCCAGGATCGGGACGTCGACGGCGGCGCGGATGGCCGCGAACTCCTCCACGGTTTTCATGGCTTCCGGGAAGATCGCATCGGCGCCGGCCTCGACCAGGGCGCGGGCGCGGTCCTGGACGGCTTCCAGGCCCTCGACCGCGCGGATGTCGGTGCGGGCCATGATCAGGAAGTTCGGGTCCCGGCGGGCGTCCGCCGCGGCGCGGATCCGTTTGGTGGCGGTGTCCAGGTCCACGACGTTCTTGCCGTCTAGGTGTCCGCAGCGCTTGGGGTTGAATTGGTCCTCGATGTGGCAGCCGGCCAGCCCGGCGTTTTCGAGTTCCTGGATGGTGCGGGCCACGTTCATGGGCTCCCCGAAGCCGGTGTCCGCGTCGACAATTGAGGGCAGGTCGCTCATCCGGGCAATCTGCCCGGCGCGCGTGGCAACCTCGGTCAGGGTGGTCAGCCCGATGTCCGGCAGGCCCAGGTCATTGGCGAGGACTGCGCCGGAGATGTAGACGCCGTCGAACCCCTTTTCCTCGATCAGGCGGGCCGAGAGCGGATTGAACGCTCCGGGATACTGCTGGAGCGTGCCGGAGGCGAGGCCTTCGCGCATCGCGAGGCGCTTCTGCTCGGGGGTGGTGGAGGAATACAGCATTTAGAACAGTCCCTTCGGTGCGGCGGCCGGGTCAATGATGCCGGGGGCTGCGGTGATGTTGAGCTGGTCCAGTTCACCCGGGGCGAGTTCGGGCAGCCGTTCGGCCGCGGCGATAAACCGGTCGATCTCTTCCTCCGTCACCAGACCTGCGGCGAGGGTGCGGAATTTGTGGATGTAGTCGGCGCGGACAAAGGGCCGGGCACCCAGCGGGTGGGCGTCGGCTACGGCAATTTCATCGGTGATCACGCGGCCGTCGGCCAGGGTGATCTCCACCCGGCCGCCGAAGGCCTTCTCGGCGATGTCCGCGGAGTGGTAGCGGCGGGTCCATTCCGGATCCTCCACGGTGGTGACCTTGTGCCAGAGTTCGACGGTGTCCGGCCGGCCGGCCCGTTCCGGGGAGTACGAGTCCACGTGGTGCCAGGCGCCGTCCTGCAGGGCGACGGTGAAGATGTACGGGATGGAGTGGTCCAGGGTTTCGCGGGAAGCCGTGGGATCGTACTTCTGCGGATCGTTCGCGCCGGACCCGATCACGTAGTGCGTGTGGTGCGAGGTGGAAATCAGGACCGAGGCGACGTTCGCGGGATCGGCAGTTTCCGGGTGCTCACGGTGGATCTTCCGGGCCAGGTCGATCCAGGCCTGCGCCTGGTACTCGGCGGAATGTTCCTTGGTGTAGGTGTCAAGGATGGCGCGCTTGGCCTCACCGGGGGCCGGCAGCGGCACCTGGTAGGCGGCGTCGGGCCCGTCCAGCAACCAGGCGATGACGCCGTCTTCGCCCTCGTAGATCGGGGTGGGGGAGGTCTGTCCGCGCATCGCCCGGTCCACGGCTTCGACCGCCATCTTTCCGGCAAAGGCGGGAGCGTGGGCCTTCCAGGTGGAGATTTCGCCCTTGCGGGACTGACGCGTGGCGGTGGTGGTGTGCAGCGCCTGGCCCACCGCCTGGAAAATGGTCTCGGTATCCAGGCCCAGCAGCGTGCCCAGGCCAGCCGCAGCGGAGGGGCCGAGATGCGCGACGTGGTCGATCTTGTGCTTGTGCAGGCAGATGGCCTTGACCAGGTTGACCTGGATTTCATAGCCGGTGGCGATGCCGCGGAGCAGGTCCGCTCCGGAGGCGCCGGTGTGCTGGGCGGCGGCGAGGATCGGCGGGATGTTATCTCCGGGGTGCGAGTAGTCGGCGGCCAGGAAGGTGTCGTGGTAGTCCAGTTCACGCACGGCCACGCCGTTGGCCCAGGCGGCCCATTCGGGGGAGGTCTTGGTTTCGACGCCGAAGACGGATGCACCGGAGCCGCCCGACGACGGGGCGAAGGAGAGTGCCTGGGCTCGGGCGGCAATGATCGGTCCGCGGTTCAGGGACGCGACGGCAACCGAGGCGTTGTCGATGATGCGGTTGATGACCATGTCCGCGACGTCGTCGGCTACCGCCACGGGATCAGCGGCGACTGCGGCGATCTTCCACGCCAGCTGGTCTTCGCGGGGCAGGTTTTCCTCGCTGCGGTAGACGCGCACGTTGTGCATTTTCACGGAAGGGGTCCTCTCAATTTCGGATGCCGGTTCAGGGCCGGTGGACGGTGTTGAAGTGTTCAAGGCTTTTATGGAGGTGGACGGCGGTGGCGGCGGCCGCCATCGCCGGGTCGCCGGCGGCTATCGCCCCGGCAATCGTGGCGTGCTCGGCAGCGGTATCGCGCAGCCGTGCGGGGTTGTCCTTGGCCAGCCGGCGGACCCTGGCCAGGTGCAGGCGGACGTTGCCGAGCGCCTGGGTGAGGTACGGATTGGCGGCGGCGGCATCGATTGCCGCGTCCAGGCGGGCCACCAGCGCGTAATAACCCTCCCGGGCGGGATCCTCCCCGGGATCGGCGGCCAGCAGGGCAGCTGCGGCGTCGAAGTCGGTTCGCAGCTTCCGGAACACGGCCGGCTCTCCGCGGGCGGCAGCGAGCGAGGCAGCCTGGCATTCCAGCGCCTGCCGCAGTTCAAAGAGGGCGCCCACGGTTTCGGGAGAGATGGGGGTGACGACGACGCCGCGCCCGTGGTGCGGTGCGGCGAGTCCGTCGGCGGTGAGCCGGCCGAGGGCCTCGCGCAGTGGGGTGCGGGAGATACCGAGCCGCTGGGACTGTTCAACTTCACCGAGCACGGTTCCCGGCGGGAGCCGCCATTCGACGATGTCCTCGCGGAGCATGGCGTAGGCCCGGTCGCTGGCCCGCATACTGTGCTCCCTTCGCCTGTTGTGATGTCGGAGCACCAGTGTATACAGGGAATCCTCAAGAGGGGAGAAATTCGGGGAGATTGTTGATGAAGTCCATCCCCATGTATACAGAGTCCGCCTGTAGGCCGGTCATGACTTCGCTGCTGCGGCCGCGGAGCGTGGCGGTGCCGAGCGAAGTCCGGTAGGTTCCCAAGCGAGGTGGAACCGCTGTCTTCCCCGGACGAGTTTTCGGACGAGTTTTGCCGGCGCAGATCCGCAAGCACAGGCCATGTCGCGAATCAAGGAGGATTCATGGGTGCCGAGAGCTACGCAGAAACCTATGCCGCATCGAGCGCTGATCCGGAGAAGTTCTGGCTGGAGGCCTCCGCCCTGGTGGACTGGGATGTGGCCCCGGCCCAGGCGCTGGATGGCAGCCGTCCGCCGTTCTACCGCTGGTTCCCCGATGCCCGGCTGAATACCAGCTTCAACGCCCTGGACCGGCACGTGCTGGCTGGCCGCGGAGACCAGGCGGCGCTGGTGTACGACTCCGCCATGCTCGGCTTGCAGCGCACCTACACCTATACGGAGCTGCTGGCCGAAGTGGAGACCTTCGCCGGTGTCCTGCACGCCCAGGGCATCCGGGCCGGGGACCGCGTGGTCATTTACCTCCCGATGATCCCCGAAGCAATGATCGCCATGCTCGCCGCCGCCCGCCTAGGCGCCGTCCACTCCGTGGTGTTCGGCGGATTCGCCGCCGCAGAGCTCGCGGCGCGGATCGACGATGCCCGGCCCGACGCCGTCGTCACCGCCAGCGGGGGAGTGGAGCCCAAGCGCCGGATCGAATATCTGCCCATCGTGGCTGAGGCCCTGGAATCCGCCGCGCACCGGGTGCGCGCCGTCGTCGTCGCCGCCCGGGACGGCTTTGAGCACACGGCCAAGGAGTTCGACGGCGTCGGCGAGGCGCTCTGGGCGGACTGGGCTGAACTTGCCGAGCGGGCGCAGCCGCAGGGCCCGGTCAGCGTCGCCGCCACGGACCCGCTGTACATCCTCTACACCTCCGGAACCACCGGTGCTCCCAAGGGTGTGGTGCGGGATAACGGGTCCCACGCCGTCGCGCTGGCCTGGTCGATGCGGAACATTTACGACGCCGGTCCCGGGCAGGTGATGTGGACGGCGTCCGACGTCGGCTGGGTGGTGGGGCACTCCTACATCGTGTACGGGCCGCTGATCGCCGGGGCCACCACGGTGCTTTATGAGGGCAAGCCGGTGGGCACGCCCGACGCCGGGGCGTTCTGGCGGGTGGCCGCGGACCACGGGGTGGAGGTGCTGTTCACGGCACCGACGGCGCTGCGGGCGATCCGCCGGGCAGATCCCGAACTGGTGCTTGCCGCCGGGTACGACCTCTCCAAGCTGCGGACGCTGTTCGCCGCGGGAGAGCGGCTGGATCCGGAGACGTTCCGCTGGGCCTCTGCCGCCCTTGGCATCCCGGTGGTGGACCACTGGTGGCAGACCGAAACCGGATGGGCGATCTGTGCCAATCCGATGGGCCTGGACCCGCAGCCGCTCAAAGCCGGGTCGCCGACCTTCCCGGTGCCCGGTTTCCGGCTGCGCGTTCTCGACGGTGCCGGGGTGGAGGTCCCGGCCGGGAGTGAGGGGAACATCGTGCTGGACCTGCCGCTGCCGCCGGGCACACTGGCAACGCTGTGGGGCAGCGACGAGCGCTACCGGGCGTCCTACCTTGAAGCGTTTGAGGGCAGCTACGCCACTGGGGACTCCGGCTACGTGGATGAGGACGGCTATGTCTTCGTGATGGGGCGGACCGACGACGTCATCAACGTGGCCGGGCACCGGCTCTCCACCGGGGCCATTGAGCAGGCGGTGGCGAAACACCCGGAGGTCGCCGAGTGCGCGGTGATCGGGGTCCGGGACAGCCTTAAGGGCCAGCGGCCGTGCGGGTATGTGGTGCTCAAGGCTGGCTCCTCGGCTACCGAGGCGGAAGTCCAGGCAGCGCTCGCGGACCTGGTCCGCCGGCAGATCGGCCCGGTGGCCGACTTCCGTGACGTGCGTGTGGTCGACGGTCTGCCCAAGACCCGGTCGGGGAAGATCCTGCGCAAGACGATGCGCCAGATCGCCGACGGCGACGACTACACGGTGCCGTCGACGATCGAGGACCAATCGGTGCTGGACGCGATGGTGCCGCTGCTGCGGCCGGGTCCCTAGCGCTGAGCGTTATCGCCGCCAGGAATACTCCAGCTCCGGACGGCCGGGGGAGCCGTACCGGGGTGAGCGAACGACAGCCCGCTGTGCCTCCAGATGCTCCAGGTATCGCCGGACGGTAATCCGGGACATCGTGAGGGCAGCTGACACCTCGGACGCTGACAGCGGGTCGGAGGCGTTTTTCAGGATCTCCGAGACGGAATTCAGGGTGTCCGGGGAGAGCCCCTTGGGCAGCGCGGCAGGGACCGCCGGGCGCAGTGCGGCCAGCGCCCGGTCCACCTCGGACTGGGTGGCCGACGTTCCCTGGCCCGCGAGGTTGCGGTGGTATTCGCGGTAGGAAACGAGCTTGGCGCTGAACGCCGAGTACGTGAAGGGTTTGATCAGGTACTGCACGATGCCCGCGGACATCGCGCCGCGCACCACGGCCAGGTCCCGCACGGCGGTGATCGCGATAACGTCGGCCGGCACGCCCGCCCCGCGGATCCGGCGCAGTACGTCCAGCCCGTGCAGGTCCGGCAGGTTCATGTCCAGCAGCACCAGGTCGATGGGACACTCCGGGGAGCGCGGTGCGGCCCCGGGAGAGGGATTGAGGAAGGTGATGGCTTCCGCACCGGAATGCGCGACGCCGGCCACTGCGAACCCGTCGCTGCGCCGCACATACTCGGCGTGGGCCTCGGCAGTGATCGGCTCATCCTCGACGATCAGGACTGCAATTTCCCGAGGGGCGTTCACAGTGCATCTCCGGACTGCCCCGGCACGGACATGTCCGGGAGCGTCTCCGCCCGGGTGACCGGCAGATCCACCGTAAACCGGGCCCCCTGGCCGGGGCGGCCGCCCGCGTCAACCTGCAAGGAGCCGCCGAGCCGGTGCACGGCCTGGCGCACCAGCGGCAGTCCGATGCCCCGGCCGCTGAATCCAGCGCCCGAGGGAAGCTGGGTCATGGGGTCCTTGGTGCTGAAGCCCTGTTCGAAAATCCGTTCCGGAGGGTCGACGCTGATTCCGGGTCCGTTGTCCTGGACGGACAGTTCCAGTCTTCCGGCGCCGTGGGTGCCGCCGCCGAGTGTTCCGCTGCTGTCGGCCTGGCCGAGGGAAAAACGCGCCGTGACTGCGGCCGCCGGCCGGCCCTGGACGGCGTCGAACGCGTTATCCAGCAGATTACCCGCCACGGTCACCAGATCGGCGGAATCCAGGTCCGCCGCCAGGGTGGAGGAAGCCGCCGGAAGTTCGACGGCCAACCGGATGCCCCGTTCCCGGGCCTGGGCCGTCTTGGCGACCAGCAGCGCTGCGAGGGCCGGATCGCCCAGGGAAGCGGCGACGTCGTTGGCCAGTTGCTGGGTCTGTTCCAGGTCCCGGGTGGCGAACTCCAGGGCATCGGTATGCCGGTCCAGTTCGATCAGGGACACCACCGTATGCAGGCGGTTGGCATGCTCATGGGCCTGGGACTGGAGTGCATCGGTCAGCGTGCGCATGGACTGCAGCTCTCCGGTCAGGGCCTCGATGTCCGTATGGTCACGCAGGGTTGTCACGGTCCCGAACCGTCTGGGCTCCGCGGCCGTCCGGGACCGGCGAATCCAACGGCAGTGCGGCGATCCTTCCCCTGTCGGCGGTGCCAGGGCGGGGGACTGGTTCACCACCAGGATCCGGTCCTGGGTGAAGTGGAACTCATCGTGTGCGGTGCAGCCAGAGCCCAGGAGGTCGGCCAGGGGTGCCGGAAGGCCCAGTGACCGCGGATCCTTTGGAGCGCCGCCGTCGTTCGGTGCCAGGCCCAGCAACGTGGCGGCCTGATCGTTGTAGAGCACCAGCCGGCCGTCGTTATCCAGCAGCAGCAGGCCTTCGCGCAGGGAATGCAGCGCGGAGTCATAGAACGTGAACATACCCAGCAGCTCTTCGGGCCGCCGGTCCCGGGTAGTGCGACGCAGGTACCGGCTGAGCCCGAACGCGGCGAAGGAGCCGCAGGCCAGCGCGGCCAGTGAGATTACAAACGCCGCCGGAAGCTGGGCATCCCGGGCAATAGCGACCCGGTCCACGGTGATGCCCGCCGCCACCAGCGCGGTCACCTCGCCGTCGGGACCCAGCACCGGCGTGATGGCCCGCACCGACGGCCCCAGCGTCCCGGTGTAGGTCTCCGTGAAGGCATTGCCTTTCCGGGCCTCCTCCATGGATCCGAGGTAGGACTTGCCAATCTGATCTTCGCTCCGGTGGGTGAAGCGGGTGCCGTCCGGGGCCATGATGGTCAGAAAATCTATCCCGGCGCCGTCCATGACCGCCCGGGCAAAGGGCTGCAGCGAGATGCTCGGATCGGGAGAGGCCGCGGCGGAGAGGACGAACGGATCGGCTGCCACGGTCTCGGAAATGGCCAGCATCCGCGCAGCAGTTTCCGTGTAGCTGCGCTGTTCGGCCTGATGGTAGAGCGCCCAGGACAGCCCGGCGGAAAGGCAGACGAGGAAAGCCAGCTGCCCGATGAGCAGCCGGCTGGCAAGACTCCACTTCCCCACACGCATTCCTTTGGCTTCCTTTGGTTGCTCCGCTGGGCTGCAGCCGGGTCGAGAACAATATGACCACAACCGTGACAGCCGTCACATTGGGCGGCGACGATGTTGATGAATGACCACGTCCCGGCGAAACAGGCACGCCAATCAGGCTAGCCCAGAACAATTGAGCCCAGCGGAGACCAGCGCCTTGATGCCGCGCCGGGACGGATCAGCAAACAAAGCCTAGGAGCCTAAGACACATGGCAGCTGCCACTCTTCCGGACGGTGCCGGCTCACAGACGAGCCGCCGCAAAAAGGACAAGACCCATTTCCTGTACATCGCCGTTATTCTCGCGGTGGTCCTCGGCGCTGTCCTGGGTCTGTTAAGCCCGGACTTCGCCAAGGGCCTGAAGCCCATGGGAACCGCCTTTATTGCCCTCATCAAAATGATGATCGCCCCGGTGATCTTCTGCACAATTGTCCTGGGCATCGGCTCCATCGCCAAAGCGGCCACCGTGGGCAAGGTCGGCGGACTGGCCTTGGGGTACTTCATTGTGATGTCCACCTTCGCCCTGGCCATCGGCCTGGTCGTCGGCAACCTGATCCACCCCGGAACCGGCCTGAACCTCGAAGCCAGCGCCGCCGATGCCCCCGCCGCGCCGGAGGACGGAGAGGGCATGGTCGGGTTTGTCCTCAGCATTATCCCCACCACGCTCCTGGCCTCGCTGACGGGTGAGAGCATCCTGCAGACCCTCTTCGTGGCGCTGCTGGTCGGCTTCGCGCTGCAGAAGATGGGCCCCGCCGGAGCCCCCATCCTCACGGGCATCGGCCATCTCCAGAAGCTCGTCTTCCGCATCCTGGCCATGGTGATGTGGCTGGCGCCCATCGGTGCCTTCGGAGCCATTGCCGCCGTCGTCGGGGAAACCGGTGTCGGGGCGATCAAGAGCATGGCCGTGCTGATGATCGCCTTCTACATCACCTGCATCCTCTTCATCGCAATCATCCTGGGCGGTGTGCTGAAGCTTTGCACCGGTGTGAACATCTTCAAGCTGATGCGCTACCTCGGCCGTGAATACCTGCTGATCTTCTCCACCTCTTCCTCCGAGGTCGCACTGCCGCGCCTGATCGCCAAGATGGAGCATCTGGGCGTCTCCAAGCCCGTGGTCGGCGTGACCGTCCCGACCGGCTATTCCTTCAACCTGGACGGTACGGCCATCTACCTGACCATGGCCGCACTGTTCGTGGCCTCGGCGATGAATAAGCCGCTGGAGCTCGGTGAACAGATTTCCCTCCTGGTGTTTATGATCATCGCCTCCAAGGGGGCCGCGGGAGTCACCGGTGCCGGCCTGGCCACGCTGGCCGGGGGACTGCAGTCCCACCGCCCGGACCTGGTGGAGGGTGTTGGCCTGATCGTCGGCATCGACCGCTTTATGTCCGAGGGCCGCGCGCTGACCAACTTCACCGGCAACGCCGTCGCCACCGTCCTGATCGGCACCTGGACCAAGGAAATCGATAAGGAACAGGTCGCCGCCGTCCTGAACCGCAAGCATCCGTTCGACGAATCAACCATGGACGACGCCCACGCCGAACCCGCGGTGCCCGCCGCTGCGGAACCCGAACTGGAATCAACGACGGCCCGCTAGGGCCTCTCCATAAGCTCGGTGTCCGGCGCAGGGGCCGGATACCGTGCCGCAGGGCGCTCCCGCAATCCGCGGGGGCGCCCTGTGTGCTTCCGGGAATGCGCGCGGGTGGAGGCGCGAGGGAGATCCGCAGGCCGGGGATCCGGGTGATGCCGGGTATTCCGCAACCCCTATCCGCGCGGGGCGGCCCGAGGAGACAATGGAAAGATCAGCTTTCAATCCGCCTGGCAGGGTGGAAGGACGCCCTTCAGGCAAACGTAAGGAGGGATCAATTTGCTGAAAGAACAGAGCATCATGGCGGTCCTCCCCGCCAAGGACATCAGCAGGGCACGTGAGTTCTACGGCAACGTGCTGGGCCTCGACCCACCGCAGGTTATGGACGATGAAAACCTGCTCTACCACGGCGGGAATGGAACCTCGTTCCTGGTGTACGAGACCGACAATGCAGGCAGCGCCAAGAACACCCAGATGGGCTGGGAAACCAAGAATCTCGAGAGCGAGGTCGCGGAGCTTCGGAGCCGCGGGGTCGTCTTCGAGGAATACGATTTCCCGGGCCTGAAGACGGAAGGCGGAATTGCATCGACCCCGGTGGGAAAGGCCGCCTGGTTCACGGATACGGAAGGAAATATCCTTAATCTCTTCCAGGCCCTGTAACAAACGGCAAATCGAGATGGCAGAAACTGCTGGTTAGGACGTCGAAACCAGCAGTTTCTGCTCTTTCGATGGGCAGGGGAGTGGCGAAAGGACCAGAAGGTTCTAGTTAAGGTTGAGCGTCAAGGCTCGCGGCCGTCCAAGACGCGGATTCGCGGTATCCGCGTTGCGCAGTTGTAACCTTGGAAAGGACAGCCCGCAGGACAGCTAGAGACGGAAGCGTGGATTTATACGTGAGCTTTGAACAGAGTTCCACAACTCTGCAGGACGCAACGCAGGGTGCAGCCGAAGAAGCCATGGGTCCGACCGGCCGCCCGCTGACAGAATTCCCCGAGCCTCCGGTACTGACATCCCACGGTCCGGCCCGCATCATCGCCATGGTGAACCAGAAGGGCGGGGTCGGGAAAACGACGTCGACCATTAACCTGGGTGCCGCCCTCGCCGAAGCCGGACGCAAGGTCCTGCTGGTGGACTTCGATCCGCAGGGCGCGCTCTCCGCAGGCCTGGGCACCAATCCGCACGAGCTGGACGTGACCGTCTACAACGTGCTGATGGACCGCAAGGTGGACATCCGCGACGCCATCCAGGAGACGCACGTCGAGAACATCGACCTGCTCCCCGCCAACATCGACCTGTCCGCCGCTGAAGTGCAGCTGGTCAACGAGGTTGCCCGTGAACAGGTCCTGGAACGCGCGCTGCGCCGGGTCTCCGACGACTACGACGTCATCCTCATCGACTGCCAGCCCTCCCTGGGCCTGCTGACTGTCAACGCGCTCACCGCCGCCCACGGCGTCATCATCCCGCTGATCTGCGAGTTCTTCGCGCTGCGCGCCGTTGCGCTGCTCGTGGAAACCATCGAGAAGGTCCAGGACCGGCTGAACCCCGGGCTGCAGGTCGACGGCGTCCTGGCCACCATGTACGACGCACGGACCCTGCACAGCCGCGAGGTGATCGGCCGCCTGGTGGAGGCGTTCGGTGACAAGGTCTTCGAGACTGTCATCAAGCGCACCATCAAGTTCGCCGACGCCACGGTCGCCGCCGAGCCCATTACCTCCTACGCCGGGAACCATGCCGGTGCAGAGTCCTACCGCCGCCTCGCCAAGGAACTGATTGCCCGCGGCGGCGCACCCTAGCCTCGCGGAGGACGCGGGGCCGCGGGAGCACACGCCAGCGGCTGAAGATCCGGCGGGGGCTCAGCCGGCCGGATTCGAAGTGCGCCTGGAGAACTTCCGCGGACCCTTCGACGTGCTGCTGGGCCTGATCTCCAAACACGAACTGGACATCACTGAAATCGCCCTGGCCACGGTCACGGACGAGTTCATCGCCTATATCCGTGCCCTCACCGCCTCCGGCCAGGGCTGGGCGCTGGACGAAGCCAGCGAGTTCCTGGTCATCGCCGCGACACTTCTGGACCTCAAGGCCGCCCGGCTGCTGCCCGCCGGGGACGTGGAGGACGACGAGGACATTGCCCTGCTCGAGGCGCGGGACCTGCTCTTCGCCCGGCTGCTGCAGTACCGCGCGTTCAAGCAGGTGGCCTCGCTGATGGGCAGCCGGCTGGCCGAGGAAGGCCTGCGGTTCCCCCGCGACACCGCTTTGGAACCGCATCTGGCAGCCATGCTTCCGGAACTGGTCTGGCGGACCACTCCAGAGGACTTTGCGAAACTTGCTGTCAAGGCGCTGGAACCCCGGCCGGGACCGCCCACCGAAGTGGGCCTGGCACACCTGCATATGCCGCGGGTCAGCGTCCGGGAGCAGGCGCAGATCATCAGCGAGCGTCTGCTGGCGAGCAGCCCGCTGACGTTTACGGAACTCGCCGGCGGCGCCACCCCGCTGGAAACCGTGGCACGTTTCCTGGCGCTGCTCGAAATGTTCCGTGACGGAGTGTTGGCCTTCGACCAGCCTGAGCCGCTGGGCGAGCTGCGGATCACCTGGACCGGAACGCCCGGCGCTGACGGAGGCTGGTCCGCCGGGGCGCTGACCGAAGAATACGAGGAAATGCATGCCGCACCAGCCGACGCCTGAACTCCCGAAATCCGAGCTGACTGGCACATCCGAACTGCCGGACAGCGTCCACTCCCGGCCCGGTGGATTGCGGGCTGCCGCTGAAGCCGTGCTGATGGTCATCAACGAACCCGTTACCGCTGCGCAGCTGGCTGCAGCCCTCGAGGTCCCCACCGCTGAGGTGGCGCAAGTCCTCGCCGATCTGCGCGAAGAGTATGACGGTTATACTGGGGAAGGATCCGGAGGTCCGCGGGATTTTAGCCAGCACGCTGGTCAGCATTCCGAACAGCATCCTGAACAGCGGGGTTTCGAACTCCGTGAAGTGGCCGGGGGCTGGCGAATTTACTCCCGGCCCGGTTTCGCGGACATCGTCGGGCAGTTCGTTCTCGAAGGGCAAAGTGCCCGGCTTTCCCAGGCAGCGCTGGAAACCCTTGCCGTGATTGCCTACCGCCAACCGGTGTCCCGGGGGCGGGTATCGGCCATCCGGGGAGTCAATGTTGACTCCGTGGTCCGCACGCTTATCCAGCGCGGGCTTCTCGAGGAAGCGGGCACCGAACCGGAAACCGGCTCGCTGCTCTACGTCACGACGCCGTACTTCCTGGAGAAACTGGGGCTGGGCAGCTTGGAAGAACTGCCGCAGATCGCACCTCACCTTCCCGGGCTGGAAAACCTCGCAGAATTTGAAGAAACTACTTACTAACCGCTACACCCGAAGGACTTTCAATGACACAGGCACCCCGTTCCGGATCAGGCCGCAATAATCCGCGCGGCGGCGGGGCAACAGGCGGCAACCGCGGCTTCGGCAAGGGCTCCAAGCCCTCCAGCGGCCGCACTGGCGGCCCGAAGTCCGCTTCGGCCGGCGGCTCCTCGTCCGGCGGGTACGGCACCTCCAAGAGCGGCGGCTTCAAGTCCGGCGCTCCCAAGTCCGGCGCAGACCGGTCGGGGGAGAGCTTCGGCGCGTCCAAGCCGGAGGGCTTCAGGTCCGGTGCTCCGAAGTCCGGCGGCTTCAAGTCCGGCGCCCCGAAGTCAGGTGGCTTCAAGCCCGGCGGCCCCAAATCCGGCAAGGGCGGCGGCGAACGCGCCTTCCGCAACGAACGCTTCGGCAAGAACCTGGGCCCGGTCACCAAGCGTCCGCACACCCGCCGCCCGGGCAAGCCGGTGGTCTCCGAGCACCACGATCCCGAGGGCATCCGGCTGCAGAAGGTCATGGCCAGCGCCGGAGTGGCCTCGCGCCGCGTGTGCGAGGAAATGATCCAGGAAGGCCGGGTTGAGGTAGACGGCGAGGTTGTCACCGAGCTCGGAGTCCGCGTTGACCCCAAAACGGTCTCCATCCATGTGGACGGCATGAGCCTGCAGCTGGACGAGTCGCAGAAGTACTACGTCTTCAACAAGCCCCGCGGCGTCATCTCCACCATGGAGGACCCCGAAGGCCGTCCCTGCATCAGCGACTACCTCAAGAGCACCAACAAGCACGAGCGCCTCTTCCACGTCGGACGCCTGGACAACAACACCGAGGGCCTGCTGCTGCTGACCAACGACGGCGAACTGGCCAACCGGCTCACCCACCCTTCCTACGAGGTTCCGAAGACCTACCTGGTGCAGGTCCGCGGGCCCATGGCCCACGGTGTCGGCGCCCAGATGCGCGAAGGCCTGGAACTCGAAGACGGCTTCGCCAAGGTGGACTCCTTCCGCCTGGTCGACTCCACTCCGGGCCACATCCTGGTGGAAGTTGTGCTGCACTCCGGCCGGAACCGGATTGTCCGCCGCCTGTTTGAGGCAGTTGGCCACCCGGTCGAGCGCCTCGTGCGCACCCAGATGGGACCGATCCGCCTGAACGACCAGCGCCAGGGCAGCATCCGCGTCCTCGGCCGCCACGAAGTGGGCCACCTGCTGGCTTCCGTAGGGCTGTAGCCGGTGACGGTACTGGGCAACGGAGGCACACACCTGTCCGGACCGGTCCTGGTGATCGGCACCGGCCTGCTCGGTGCCAGCATCGGCCTCGGGCTGCGGGCGCGGGGGATCGACGTCGCGCTCTCGGATATTTCACCGTCCACGGAGGCCGTGGCCAAGGACATTGGTGCCGGGCGGCTGCTGTCCGACGTCGAGGCGGGCTTCGCGCCCGAACTCGTCGTTGTCGCAGCACCGCCGGACGTTACCGCGCCCCTCGTTACGCAGGCACTGAAGGACTGGCCGGCCGCCGTCGTCGTTGACATTGCCAGCGTCAAGGCATCTGTCCTGGCGGATCTGGAGGCCACCGGTGCCGACCTGTCCCGCTACGTCGGGACGCACCCGATGGCCGGACGCGAGAAATCGGGTCCGGTGGCCGCCCTGGGTGACCTCTTTATGTCCAAGCCGTGGGTCATCTGCGCCGGGGAACACAGCGCAGCCGAAGCGGTGAAGACCGCTGAGGCCCTGGCGATCGATCTTGGCGCCGTCGTCTCGCGCATGGACGCCGAAGACCATGACCAGTCGGTTGCCCTGATTTCCCACCTGCCGCAGGTGATGTCATCGCTGGTGGCAAGCCGGCTGCAGGAGACGCCGCCGGCGTCGCTGGCGCTGGCCGGCAACGGGCTGCGGGACGTCACCCGGATCGCCGCGAGCGACCCGAAACTGTGGGTGCAGATCCTCAGCGGCAACGCCCCGCGGCTGGTCTCCATCCTGCAGGGTGTCCGCGAGGACCTGAACCGGCTGATCAATACGCTGGAAAACCCGGAGGCTGACGGCGCCCGGTTGGACATGGCCCAGCTGATCTCCGAAGGCAACACCGGGCAGGCCCGGATCCCGGGCAAGCACGGCACACCGCCGCAGTCCTTTACCAGCTTCACGGTCCTGGTCGACGACACTCCGGGTCAGATCGCGCAGCTGCTCACCGAGATCGGTGAAATCGGCGTCAACCTCGAAGACCTTCGGCTGGAGCATGCCTCCGGCCGCCAGGTGGGTCGGGCAGAAATCTCGGTACTGCCGAGCAAGGTGCACGGGCTGGTCAGCGAACTGACCTCGCGCGGCTGGAAGGTAGTGCAGTGAGCGAAGAACGTAATCCGGCCCAGTTCCGGCTGGGCAAGCCCCTGGTTGTGGCCATCGATGGTCCCTCGGGATCGGGGAAGTCCAGCATCAGCCGGGAAGCGGCCCGTCGTTTGCGCGCTGCCTACCTCGACACTGGTGCGATGTACCGTGCCGTCACCATCGCCTGCATGCGTGCCGGGATCGATCTGACCGACGCCGTCGCCGTTGAGGCCGCCACCCGCTCCGCAGACATCGCGCTGAGCACCCACCCCGACCAGGAATGGGTGCGGGTCGGGGGAGAGGACGTCACCCAGGCGATCCGCGAACCCGAGGTCTCCTCCAATGTCAGCGCCGTGGCAACCACCCTCGGCGCCCGGGCGGACCTGGTCCGCCGGCAGCAGCAGCTGATCAAGGACTCCGGCCTGCGCATCGTCGCCGAGGGCCGGGACATCACCACGGTCGTGGCCCCCACCGCTGAGGTGAGGATCCTGCTCACCGCCTCGGAGGAGGCACGGCTGCGCCGCCGCGGTGTCCAGCTGGGCGGGTCGCAGACCACGGCGCAGCTGCGCGAACAGGTCCTGACCCGCGATGTAAAGGACTCCACCGTGGTGAACTTCCAGAAGGCAGCCGACGGCGTGGTGACCATCGATTCCTCCGACCTGGACTTTGAAGAAACTGTCCAGGCCGTCCTGGACGTTGTCTACAGCAGCACGCACTGACTTTTACAGCGGTGAAGCGCCGGGCCCCAATGGGGTCCGGCGCTCCTTGCCGTGTTTCAATGGACTGGTGGCTGCACGGGAATCTTCGTGTATTGACCCCAAAATACTTACCCGGGCTGAACGTCCGGAGACGGCCGGGCGCGCATGCGCTGAGGCCTCAACGGAAAGAAAGCAATAGTTTATGAACGCCAACCCTACCTTTGACGGCGACTCCGGCGAGGAGTACGTGCCCGCAGGCGAGGACCAGATCGACGAGCGGCTTGCCGCCCTTGACGACGACGAAGCCAACCTGCGTGCGGAAACCCTGCGTGCCGGGCTCTCCGACTACGAACTCGATGAGGAAGACGCCGCGCTGCTGGCCGGCGGCTTCGAAGAGATCGACGAAGACGCACCGGTGCTCCTGGATCCGGTGGTCGCCATTGTTGGACGCCCGAACGTCGGCAAGTCCACCCTGGTCAACCGCATCCTGGGCCGCCGCGAGGCCGTGGTGGAAGACACCCCGGGTGTCACCCGCGACCGCGTGTCCTACCCCGCTACCTGGAACGGCGTGAACTTCACGCTCGTTGACACCGGCGGCTGGGAGCACGACGCCCGCGGCATCCACGCCCGCGTGGCCGACCAGGCCGAGATCGCCGTCGACGTCGCCGACGCCGTGATGCTGGTTGTCGATGCAACCGTGGGCATCACCGCCACCGACGAAGCCGTGGTGAAGATGCTGCGCAGCAAGGGCAAGCCCGTCATCGTCGTCGCCAACAAGGTGGACGACATCCAGAACGAAGCCGACGCCTCCACCCTCTGGGGCCTGGGCTTCGGCGAGCCGTACCCCGTCTCAGCGCTGCACGGCCGCGGCACGGCAGACATGCTCGACGCTGTCCTGGACGTCCTGCCGGAATACTCCGCCTACGGTGGACTGGACCGCAGCGGCGGCCCGCGCCGCATTGCACTCATCGGCCGCCCGAACGTCGGCAAGTCCTCCCTGCTGAACAAGCTCGCAGGTTCGGAGCGTGTGGTTGTGGATGACACCGCCGGCACCACCCGCGACCCCGTTGACGAAATGATCGAACTCGGCGGGCGCACCTGGCGCTTCGTCGACACCGCCGGCATCCGCCGCCGCCAGCACATGGCCCAGGGTGCCGACTTCTACGCCTCCCTGCGCACGCAGGCCGCATTGGAGAAGGCGGAGGTCGCCGTCGTCCTCCTGGCCGTTGACGAAGTCCTCTCCGAGCAGGACGTCCGCATCCTCCAGCTGGCCATCGATTCCGGCCGTGCGCTGGTCCTCGCGTTCAACAAGTGGGACCTGCTCGACGACGAACGCCGCCGCTACCTCAAGACTGAGATCGAGCGCGACCTGGCCCACGTCGAGTGGGCACCGCACGTGAACATCTCAGCCAAGACCGGCTGGCACAAGGACCGCCTGGTCCCGGCGCTGGACACGGCTCTGGAGAACTGGGACAAGCGCATTCCCACCGGCAAGCTCAACGCCTTCCTGGGCGAGCTCGTGGCAGCCCACCCGCACCCGGTGCGCGGCGGCAAGCAGCCCCGCATCCTGTTCGGCACGCAGGCGTCCTCGCGTCCGCCGAAGTTCGTGCTGTTCACCACCGGGTTCCTGGATCCGGGCTACCGCCGCTTCATCACCCGCCGGCTGCGGGAAACCTTCGGCTTCGAAGGTACGCCGATCGAGGTCAGCATGCGCGTTCGCGAGAAGCGCGGCAAGACCAGCAATCGCTAACAGGCTCTAGCATTTGGGCGGCCCCGGAGCCAATATGAACTCCGGGGCTGCTCCGATGCGGGGAAAACGCCAACTCTGTTGTAGAGTATTTGAGTTGGTTCGGCCGGGAATGCATCGGCCGGGTAACGGGTTGTGGCGCAGCTTGGTAGCGCACTTGACTGGGGGTCAAGGGGTCGCAGGTTCAAATCCTGTCAACCCGACGATAAGCCTGATGGAACGCAAGTTCTGTCGGGCTTTTGTCGTTTAAAGGGCGGGCCGCGCGAGGGGTTCTGATCGTAGGCGGAACGCCGAGAGCGGCCTCAAGAACGGAGACCGCACTCGGCGTGAAGACCTCGAGCTACAACGCCCGAAGCAGCTGGGTCGCTTGCGTAACTCCTGAGGAGTACGAGGCACTGACCGTGCTCGTGCTCATCCCCGCCCAGTACAGGACGTCGCCGACGGTCGCCGACATGTCTGACGCGTTGCCTCCGCCGCCGTAGGCACCCCACGAATACGGCTCGTTCGCCCAGTCGGTCATGACTGCCTTGTGATACTTCAAACCAGGGTCGCCCGTGGCTTTACGCACTCCGTCGAGGACCGCTGCGTATTTCTCGGGCTGCGTGAGCGAGTTAAGCTCGCGGGCCGCAGCACCGGTCTCCCAGCCCACAATGATCTGGCCCTTGTAGCCGGTGTGCGCGATCGACCCATTCCACAAAGTTGTGGGTGAGAGGTCCATCATCTCGGCGTAGCCCCAGTTGTCGCTGCCGTTGGGGGTGAATACCTTCCCCTTAAATTCGAGTACGCACTTGAAGATGTTGCTGTACGTAAAGGCGTCGAACGCGGCCCACTTTGCGGCGGGGAGGCCCTGGGTGAAGGCAATGTCGCGGCGCTTCATGACTCCTGCGGGAACTGCGAAGATGACGCGACGTCCGAAAAGCGCGCCCTTTGATGTTTGCAGCTCGACACCGTTGGGGGTGTAGGCGACCTCTTCGACCACGGTCTTCAGCATGACGGGAACGTCGCCCACGATGAAGCGCAGCAGCTGGTCGTATCCGCCAACGATCTTGTAGTCGCCGTCGTTGAGCTCGGGATCGTTCGGGTCAAGTACTTCCTGTTCCGGGGCCTGCTCGGGGTGCAGTGTGAACTGGATGCAGCTCTTGAACCGAGCGCCAATACGAGAAGCCGGTGTGTTGTAGAGCGGCTCGCTATCGTCGGTGAACCAATACGCCAGCCCGGTCGGCGTGTTTTCCTTTGTAACTCCAAGGCGCAGCAAATAGGAGTGTGCTTGTTCACCAGGCAGCGTCGCGGGAAGCGGCACATTTTGACCGGCAGGATCGTACTTAACGAGCGATTCGGGCATGCCGAGTGGGAATAGCCATGAAGTCGGGGAGTCCCACTGATGCCACTGTGCCGACGGCGACGTTGCGGGCGCGGTCGCCTGCTTGATGTAGTTGTTCTGAAACATGGGCATCTGAAAGCCGGCTTGCTCGATCCAAGGATAGGTTGAAGCGTAGGGTCCGCCATGCACCAATTCGCATCCGCGTTCAACTGGAATCCCCATCGAAGTGCGGTCGGTGTACATGCGGCCGCCAATTCGGTCGCGAGCTTCAACAATGACGATACGGAGGTTGGGTTTCTCCTCGATGAGCGTGCGAGCTGCGCCGATTCCGGCTGACCCTGCCCCGACAACAATGACGTCCCAGTTCTTCTTGTCGCCGGTCGGATGGTTGAGCGAGGGCATGCCGTTGCCGTGACCATTTCCTGGGCTGATCGGCTTGTCTGCAAAGGCGCCAGTATTAGCGATGCTTGCGGCGGCGAGTCCGGCAGCTACACCAAGACCTCCGGTTAGAAAACCGCGACGAGTTACGTTGTCCATAGAAACCTCATTGTTATTAGGACGAAACGGATCAAGCAATTTCCCGGTCAGACTAACCTTCTAGCTGCGTAAGGGCAATGAATCCGTTTGATTCTTTGAACGATCCTGTAATGAACTTCGTTGCGCTAGGCGCGGGCTTCCCCGCGAGCCCGCAGCAGGCGCCCGTGCGTGGACTTCAGGCAGGGGGGCAAGCTTTCAGGCCTGCCACGGGTGTCAGTCATCGCCATAGTGCGATATAATCGCATTATGGCGATGAATAACCAGGGGTTGGTTCCCCTCGATGACGTGGCAACGGCCGCATATGCACACCTGTTCCAGGCATTCGCTGAGCCGACACGCTTGGCGGTCGTGCAGCACCTCTCCTCGGGTGAGCACCGGGTTCGAGACCTCGTTGAACACATGGGCCTGGCCCAGTCGACGGTGAGCAAGCACGTCGGCTTCCTCGTTGAGTGCGGCCTCGCCACCATGCGTCCCGAGGGGCGTTCGACCTGGTACTCACTGACCGAACCTGAGCTGCTGCGCACCCTCATCGCAGCCGCCGAACGTCTCCTCGACGCAACCGGCACGCAGGCCCTGCTCTGCACGCACCTGCGGCTCCCGCATTCTCACCCGACGACAGACATGGAGGAGAAGTAGCCATGGGTGCAGGACACAGCCACGGCCCCGCACTCAGTCAGTCGGGACATCCCGGAGACTTCCGCAGGAAGCTCTGGATCGCCTTCTCGATGACAGCGACCATCGTCGTCGCGCAGGCAGTGGGATCAGTCGTCACCGGCAGCCTCGCCCTGCTGACCGATACCGCTCACGCCCTCGCAGATGCAACTGGGCTCCTGGTTGCGCTCATCGCCGCCACCCTGATGCTTAAACCCGCGGACTCCAAGCGGACCTGGGGGTTCCGGCGCATCGAGGTGATCGCCGCCCTTGGCCAATCGACCCTCCTTCTTGTGGTTGGAACCTATGCGGTAATCGAAGGCATCCGGCGGCTGTTCGAACCGGCAGAGGTACCCGCCGGCGAGCTGCTGATCTTTGGCCTCATCGGCCTCATGGTGAACATCATCGCGATCGCCGTCCTTGCCTCCGGCCGGGACTCGAACTTCAACATGCGGGCGGCCTTCCTCGAAGTCCTCAACGATGCACTCGGCTCCCTTGGCGTCGTCATTGCGGCAATCGTCATTGCCACGACCGGCTTCATGCAGGCCGACGCCATTGCCGGCCTGCTCATCGCAGCCCTGATTGTGCCCCGCGCCTTCAAACTCATGCGCGAGACGACCAGGGTGCTCATGGAGTTCACTCCCAAGGGCCTCGACCTCGATGAGGTGCGGACGCACATCCTCGAACTCGACCATGTCAAGGACGTGCACGACCTGCATGCCTCCACCGTCGCGACGGGCCTGCCTATCCTGACCGCCCACGTCGTCGTTGACGACGAGTGCTTCACGGACGGCCACGCAGCCGAGACGTTGCAGAAGGTCAAGGCATGCGTCGCCGAGCACTTCGAGGTCTCCATCCATCATTCGACCTTCCAGATCGAAACAGAGCACATTGCCGAGCACGAGCCGGACGGGTGCCAGAGGCTTCGCTTCAGTCCCTGATGCCAGAGGGGCCGCGGCCGATCCCCCTGGCATAGGCTTCAGGCATGAAACTCAGCAGAACGTTGGAGCAGCACATCGCGGTGTTCGGTGAGAGCGGCAGCGGCAAGACCGTCATGGTCTCGTCCTTCTACGGAGCAACGCAGGAACCTCAATTCCTGCAAAAAAGCCTGTTCCACGTTGTGGCCGGGGATGCCGGCCAGCACACCCAGCTGCACCGCAACTACCTTGGAATGCGGGACTCCGCGCGGCTTCCTGCGCCGAATCGCTTCTCTGGCACCTCCTACTCCTTCTCCGTCAAGTTGAAGGATGCGCCGGACGCTAAGACGATGAAATCCAGGCCCTTCGATGCCCTGCGCCTCGTGTGGCACGACTACCCGGGCGAGTGGTTCGAGCAGGACGTGAGCGGCCCCGAGGAAGCCCAGCACAGGGTCGACACGTTCAAAGCGCTGCTGGGTTCCGATGTTGCTCTGCTGCTGGTGGACGCTCAGCGGCTGCTGGACAATTCCGGCGAGGAGGAGCGCTATCTGAAGTCGCTGCTGTCCAACTACCTCAGTGGCCTGCTGTTGCTCAAGAATGATCTGTTGGACGATGGCAAACCACTCGTCGAATTTCCGCGGATTTGGATAATGGCGCTATCTAAGTCCGATCTGATGCCGGGTATGGACGTGTTTGGATTCAGGGATCTCCTCACTGAAAAGGCTGGTGGGGAAATGGACGAATTGCGCAAGGTCCTTGCCGGCTTTGTTGCAGCCCCGGACGCACTGTCCATGGGCGAGGATTTTATGCTCCTTTCGTCAGCGAAATTCGACGCAGACAAGATTGAGGTGACCAAACGTGTCGGCCTCGAGATGATCCTTCCCCTGGCTGCCATCCTTCCCTTCGAGCGCCATGTTCGGTGGGTCCGGGCCAAGCAAATTCCTAAGAAAGTCGCTGAGAACCTGTTGGACGGTGCCGGCACCCTGGCCGTCGCCCTGATCGGGAAGCGCGTGCTCCGTGACACCGGAGGTCCTGTCCAGAAACTTGTCGGGTTCGCTCTCTCCGCGGATGTCCTGAACGCGGCGGTCCAACTGGCTGGGAACAAACTGCGGGAGAAAAACGCCGAGGGGCTGGCTAAACAGGACTATCTGAAAGCCATGCTGACGCGCTTCAAGCTGGATCTGGACAGGGGCGAGGAACAGAAGACCCTTCTTAGGAGCCTGAGGTGACCTTGATCTGGGCCACTCGTGGGCGGGCCTGGGGTTTCCGGTTTATCCATAACGGCGGAGCCGAGGATCCACTCCCGGTCTACAACGATGTCTTCTCGGGGTTTATGGACGAGCTGGAACTTTGTCGTCGTGTTGGGGAGAGAGTAGCGCTGCGTTTTCCAGATCCCTTGGGACGGAAAGACCGTGCCGGCAGGGTCATACCCCACGAATTCGTTGTCTCCGGGTCCCTGGCTGAAAAGATCAATTCAGTCGAGGACGGCCTCCGTTTGGTCTGGCCACTGGTCGCCGAGGAATACGCAGGATCCTATGACAGAGCCATCCGGGCCGGCGCCGGCCAGGGATAGGGGATTGGCAGCGCCGGATATTCAACGGACCCGAGTGAGCGCCTCGTCGACGAGGATCTCCACCGCTTCCTGGGCGCGCGCACGATCGGCGGCGACGAGCCCGATGCGGGTGCGTCGGTCGAGCACGTCGTCGGCGTCCAGTGCACCTTCGGCGAGCACCGCGAATTCGATCTCAGCGCGGGTTACATCGATGCCGGGTGCGATCTGCGCGGCCGGGTTGGCGGTGCCCGCGAGGGCGAGCACGGCCGGCGCCTCGGCGCCGAACCGTGCCACCAGTGAGGGTGGCAGTGCCGCGTTCGAGGAGGTTCCGGCCCCCTTCGAGCCCGTCACCGCAACCGGTGAACCCGGCGCGCCGACGAGCGGCAGCACACGCGTGCGGCATTCGCCGCCGTCCAGTCCGCCGTGCCGTACGGCCAGATCCACTGCGTCCTCGGCCATCGCAGTCGTCGTATCTCCGTGTACAAGAACCAGGGATGGCTGCACTT
>NZ_DALZXY010000046.1:0-25913 GCF_031988865.1 Arthrobacter sp. | reverse complement strand
TATCTGCACACTCAATGTTGAGAACGCCGCCCGACCCGCCATATCTGCACACTCAATGTTGAGAACGCCGCCCGACCCGCCATATCTGCACACTCAATGTTGAGAACGCCGCCCGACCCGCCATATCTGCACACTCAGTTCCGCGGCCCCCTTCCCGGCGAGCAAACACCACGCGGCCAGCCTGATGCCCCGGGCGCCGAACCAGCCCGCCGGACGGGCCGGGCTAGGCGGCTTTAATATTCCTTGCGAGCCCTGCGAGCGAGGAATTTCGTTGCCGCCGTTCCGGCCCGCTCGGCGGGCGCACCCCGGGGCGGCCGCAAGCCACACCAACAGCACCCGCAGGACGCGGATGCCCGGATTGGGTAACGTAGCAAGGGTGAAGATTGCTACCTGGAACGTGAACTCCATCCGTGCCCGTGCCGACCGCGTTGAAGCCTGGCTCCAGCGCTCCGACGTTGATGTCCTAGCCATCCAGGAAACCAAGGCGAAGGACGAGAACTTTCCGTGGGATTTGTTCGAGTCCAACGGCTATGAGGTCGCCCACTTTGGGCTCAGCCAGTGGAACGGCGTCGCCATCGCTTCAAGGGTGGGGCTCGACGACGTCGAGCGCACCTTCCCGGGGCAGCCGCACTTTGGCAAGACCGAGGAAACCACGGCCGCCGAGGCCCGCGCACTCGGGGCTACCTGTGGTGGCGTGCGGATCTGGAGCCTCTATGTTCCCAACGGCCGGGCGGTCGAAGACCCACATATGCCGTACAAACTGGAATGGCTCAAGGTCCTGAAGGACCAGGCGGCGTCCTGGGTGGAAGCGGATCCGAACCTGAACCTGGCACTGATGGGCGACTGGAACATCGCTCCCCGGGACGAGGACGTCTGGGATATCGACTGGTTCCGGGCCCAGAACGCCACGCACATCACCGAACCCGAGCGGGCAGCTTTCCAGTCCTTCCTGGACGCCGGCTTCCAGGACCTCTCCCGCCCCTACACCGAAGGCCCCGGCGTCTACACGTACTGGGACTACACGCAGCTGCGCTTCCCGAAGAAACAGGGCATGCGCATCGACTTCGCACTGGGCTCGCCTGCACTCGCTGCGCGGGTGACCGGCGCCAGCATCGACCGCGAAGAGCGCAAGGGCAAGGGCGCCTCGGACCACGCTCCCGTCATTGTGGAACTGGATTAGCCGTGGCCGGGACTCCGGGGGTCACCGCGTGGCGCACGTTCCCGTACGTGTCCTACCTGCGCGTTTATGAACCGCTGGACGCCTTCGACGACGAGCAGCAGCTGAGAATCATGGACCAGCGGTCGCGGGCCCGGCATGAGACCGAGGTACTCGAGCGCAGTGACGCCGTCCGGCGCTTGGTGCGTGCCGTTTCGGACCCGTTCCCGCATAATTCCACCGACCTGGTCCGCGTGCTGCACCACCCGGAGCCGGACGGGAACACCACCCGGCTGTACTGCCCGAACCAGCTGGCGGTCCGGACCTCGCTTGCCGCCGAATCCCTTGGCGAGACGGTCCACGGCCCGTTGGTCGATGTGCTGCTGCCGGAGGTCGCCCGCGAAGCCCATGCGGCGCGCATCGACCCCGACTCGTTCGCTGATTCCCTGGCCAAGCTGCACACCCGCTCGGCCACCTGGGGTGTGCCGTTCGGCTGGTTCGTCCTGCTGCATGAGGACGACCAGGCCGAAGTGGTGGAGGACGACGGCCGGGTCCTCACCGTCCGGCTGTCCGCCCCGATCCACCAGTGCATTGAGCGGGCCCGGCACGCCGCCGCCGCGCTGGCGCTGGCCGCACCGGAGCTGGACCTGCTGGATGAGCTGACCAATCTGGTGGCCTGGCTGGAAGTTTTCTCCCCGGACGCGGTGCTGGAACTGGATTACGGGCCGGTCGCGGAACTGGTGTACCCCGATGATTCTCCGTCCGACGTGCGGCTGGGCATCGAGTCCCTTGCTGAGGGTGACATGACCGGCGCGGCGGCTGCCTACCGTCGGCTGGCCGGACGCTGGATCCCGATCCGCCAGCTCGCCCGCGCTTCGTAACGTCCGGGGTTACGGCGCCTTCGCTTCGTGGCGTCCGAGGTTGCCTCGCCCGTGCTTCGTCGCGTACGGGGTTACGGCGCTTTCGCTTCGTAGCGGCCCGGTGGTAAACGTTAGGGCGTCCGCGCTTCCCAGCGTCAGTTCTTCCCAACGCCCAGGCATCCCAACATCCGTGCTTCAGAACATCCGGGGTACGGGTCCTGCAGGGTCAGCGCACGCGCTCCTCGCGCCCGAGCCGGTAGCGGGGTCCGGCCTCCAGGCTGATCAGCACGGTGGAACTGCGGCCGAGGGCAGCATCCATGGCGTCGACCAGGTGGGTGGCATCGGCCGCGACCAAGTGCGGGGCTGCTCCCTGCCGGGGCGTAATCCGGACCCGGAGCCCGGTGCCGGTACCGGTACCGGTGCCAGTGCCGGTGCCCAGCTCCCAAGTGCTCACTGCCACCGAGGCGACGTCCGGGTCCTGCAGCAGCGCGGCCCGCAGCGCCTGTTCCGGTACGGCGCCGCTGATCACGATGCGGCCCGGGGCGCCCTCGTCGTCGTACTCCGCCACCAGAGTGTCCGCCCGGCCGCGGCCCTGAGCCGAGATCCACAGGACCAGCAGTACCACCGCAACGGCCATGGCCAGGGCCAGTAACGGCCAGAACCAGCTCTGGGACTGACCGGGCATGGCAGTGTCCTCGAGCATGCGGCCGCCACCGGCCATCAGTAACGGGGCATTGTCCTGCCACCAGCGGGCCGCCACGGGGCTGGTGGTAAGCAGGATCAGGCCGGCGCCGGTCGCCAGCAGCAGCAGACCTCCCAGCCCCAGCAGGACGCGGTTCAGGATTCGGGGTGTGCGGTTCACTGGCCGATCGCCCCCATCGTGGAAACCTGGACTTGGACGGCGGGCTGGGGATCCAACCCGGTCAGCGCGAGCTCATCTTCCACGGCCGCCCGCACCGCCGCTGCGTCCACCGGGATGCCCGAGGTGGGACGGATGCGGACCTCGACGCGGGTGCGGCCCACGGTCACCAGCACCTGGCCAGCCGTGACTCCGGCCGTCAGCCGGCTGCGGCGGGCCAGCGAGGCGGCCAGCACCTCTGCCTCAACCACGACGGCGGCGCGCGGGTTGGGGATGGCGTAACGGGCGCGGCGCCCGGGGAGGACGGCCATGAGGAAAAACCACAACCCGGCAATAAATACGAGGGCGCCAGCCAGTCCCAGGATCACCGGGTCGGCGTTCCTCGGCAGTCCGGCCAGCCAGTGCGCGAAAGTAGGCGGGTCGATCAGCCAGGCTGCCTGGCCGAGGGTCTGCAGGATCGATTCCAGCAGTACGTAGAGGCAGAACAGGATTCCCAAGACTGCGGCGATGATCACGGGCACCGTGCGCGCGGCGTGGGTTTCGCGCCGCACTATCCGCTGAATGGCGGCTTCGGCCGGCGGTGCGGCGGTGGGGGCAGTCACCGGACCCGGCTCCCTTCCTGGACGCGGATCCCGGTCACCCGGATGTCCACCAGGGAAAGGATGGATCCGGTGAGATAAGTGATGCGCTGCAGCAGCACCGGTTTGGCGGCATGAACCCGTTCCCACACAGACCCTCCGGTGCGCTCCACCAAGCCCGGGTCCTTCACCACCGCATCCAATGGCGGCATCGTGACCGGCAGGGCAAGGGACAGGGCAAGGAGGCCCTCGTCATCACTCCAGCTGACCCGGATCGCCGAGGCCGGGATGCCAAAGTGCTCTGCAGCCACGGCCTGCGCCGTGCTGCTAAGGGCCTGGGTGCTGATCCGGTTGTGTCCTGCCAGGCGGGAGGCCGTGCTGCGGGTCCCGGCCGGTGCGGTCATAACGGCACTGCTCACGAGGACGAACGGCGCCCGGTCAGCGCATCCCGCACACTGCGGAAGTCGACCTTGCCTTCTGCCGCACGGCCCAGGAAGGCTCCGACGGCGATGAACAGCGCCATCAGCAGGAAGCCCCAGAAGTCGAAAATCAGGGCAGTGAAGGCCAGCACGGCGCCTACTGCCATGCCCACCACGGTCGGTTTCATTGTGCCTGCCTTACTTTCGGTCCTGTGCGGGACCGGAGCCGCGTTGGTTGTTCCTTCAATGCCCGGGCGCAGTTGACGCACGGCTACTCCTGGCTGTTTCCACCCGGCTGGCGTTGACCAATCCGGTTGTCCAAGGGATCGGGGATGAAAACGTCGGCGATGGAGACGTTGACCTCCACGACGTTCAGTCCCACCAGGTCCTCAACCGCCGCGTAGACGGCGTGCCGGACGTTATCGGCGATCCCGGTCAGCGGGGTGCCGTAGGCGGCCACCAGGGTGATGTCGACGGCGGCCTCGGTCTCCCCCACTTCGACGTTCACGCCGGCGGTGGCACTGCTGTCGGAACCGGCGACGGCGTCGCGCACCGCTCCGAGCGTCCGGCCGCTACCGGTGCCGAGCGTGTGGACGCCGGGAACAGCGCGGGCAGCTATAGCCGCAACCTTGGCAACAGCTTGTTCGGAGATCGCCGTGCGCCCTCCGGTTTCCGCACCGGGAGCCGCCTGAGCGGTCGTTGCGGGGGTAACAGCCCCAGGCAACGAAGCGGCAGGAGGAAAACCGCCGGGAGCGGCATCCGCAGGAGCGGCGCCCGCGGGCGCATGTGGCACGGGGACGGCTGGGCTGCCGTCCGGGCCATGCGGTTTGGGACCCGGCCCGGGAGGCGGCGTGGATGCTCCGGCCGGGCCGTGCGGCGGCATGTTCTGGGCTTCATCCATAAGAGTCAAGCCTAGCCCCTCACCTGCTTCGTTGGGCAGGGAAGGGGTCAGCCCATCCGTACCCGCCGGCCGGTCACCCGGGTTGGGTCGATGCCAACGAACAGGTTTCGTTCTCCACCGCCGTACGGTGCCGGGGCCCGCAGCCCCCACAGCGTGGTGAGCAGGGCGCCTTCCTTGACTGCGTTGGCGCGCCCGCTGACAAGGACCGACCAGCCATCCATGCGCTCACTGTCGTGGGAGTCCACTTGGAAAGAGCTGTTGAGGTCCCCCGGGAGCAGGGCCAGACCGCTTTGGCTGCTGGTCCGGAAGTATACGGAGTTCCCATGCAGCAGGTAGTTCACCGGGAAGACCAGCACCCGGCCGTCCTGCAGGAACGCGATGCGCCCGGTATCTTCGCCGCTCAGCAGCGACCAGCACTCCGCCTCGCTGAGCTCCTGGCTTTTATGGGGGCTGACCGAATCCCACTCGAATCGCTCAGTGCTTGAAAACATCATTGTCCTCCAGAGTCTCGGGCGTTCCAGTGAACCCGGCGAAAGAGGAGATGAACAGGGCGCCCGGGCCCGGCAGCGCAAAAAACCCGGATTTGGGCAAAGAAAAACCCCGCACTCAGTGAGTGCGGGGTTTTTAGCTGGTGGCTCCGACCGGCGTCGATCCGGTGACCTTTCGATTTTCAGTCGAACGCTCTACCAACTGAGCTACAGAGCCGGGCATCATCAAAAACGATGATCACCGAGATCTTCCAAATCGCTTCAGAAAATCTGAGCGACCCTGACGGGACTTGAACCCGCGACCTCCGCCGTGACAGGGCGGCGCGCTAACCAACTGCGCTACAGGGCCATACTTTTCACGAGTGTCAACTCTACCAGCTTTTCAGCGGGTGATTTACCACTTCATGAGTACCCCCAACGGGATTCGAACCCGTGCCGCCGCCGTGAAAGGGCGGTGTCCTAGGCCGCTAGACGATGGGGGCTCAGAACACGCAGCGTTCAACTTGACTAACCCCGAACTTCTCGGCGTCAGTCGCGTTTCCCGGCTGCGGACCTATAAAACTATAGGGCCAAGTTCCGGAATTTCCAAAATCGTCCCCCAACTCCCCGTCAGAACAGGGCCGGCGCGGGCCAGGACCCCACACCTTCAGCCTTTCAACAGGGCCCAAGACTAGAGTGGAGCCGTGCCGATCGAGATATCTCCCGACGACTTTGAAGCCGCCGTCGACGACGCCCTGAGCTCCATTCCCGCCGACCTGGCCAAGGCCATGAACAACGTGGCCATCTTTATTGAGGACGAATACCTTCCTGGACCCGGCGAAGATCCCGGCACGGAGCTCCTGGGCCTCTACGACGGCACACCCCTGACTGAACGGGACTCCTGGTGGGGAGCGGGTTCACTGCCTGACCGCATCGTCATTTTCAGCGGCCCCCTCACCCGGATGTGCGAAACCCGGGCCCAGCTCGTGGACGAAATCAGAATCACCGTCATCCACGAAGTGGCCCACCACTTCGGGATCGATGACGCCCGGCTGCACGAACTCGGCTGGGGATAGCCTGTAAGCATGGGGAATCACTCCGGCCATAGCCATGGCCTCCCGCAGGGCACTGCAACCGGCAAGCACCGCCGCCGGCTCCTCGCCGTCTTCCTGATCACCATTTCGGTGGTCGTTATCCAGGCCGTTGGTGCACTGGTGTCCGGCTCGCTGGCCCTGCTGGCCGACGCCGGGCATATGCTTTCCGACGCCGCCGGCGTCTCCATCGCACTGCTCGCCTCGTGGATCGCCGGACGGCCGGCGACGGCGAAGCGGACCTACGGGTACCAGCGCGCCGAGGTCCTGGCCGCGCTGGCCAACTCGCTGCTGCTGATCGTGATCGCCGTCGTAATTTTCACCGAGGCGATAGGCCGGATCGGGGAAGCGCCGGAAGTACAGACCGGCATCATGCTCTTCGCCGCCATCATCGGCGGGCTCGCCAACCTGGTCTCGCTGCTGATCCTGCGCGGCGGACGGAAGGAAAGCCTGAACGTGCGCGGAGCCTACCTGGAGGTCCTCGGGGACCTGCTGGGTTCGGCTGCCGTGGTGGTGGCCGCCGTCGTGATTATGCTCACGGGCTACCAGCAGGCGGATATCTGGGCATCGATCCTGATCGCATTCATGATCCTTCCGCGCGCCTGGTCACTGCTGCGCGAGGTGATCGACGTCCTGCTGGAGGCGATACCGCAGGGTGTGGACGTCGCGATGATCCGCGAGCACATCATCTCGGTCGACGGCGTCACCGACGCCCATGACATCCACATCTGGACCATCACGTCCGGCGTTCCGGTGTTCTCCGCCCACGTGGTGGTGGACGAGCAGTACCTGACCCCGCACGGGATGGACACCATCCTGGACCGGCTGGGCAGCTGCCTCTCAAGCCATTTCGATACCGAGCACTGCACGTTCCAGCTCGAACCCGAGCGGCATGCCGTCCATGAAGGTGAACGGCATGCCTAAGCAGCGGTCTGGCGGCGCTTAGGGCTCCACCATCGGGCCGAACTTCTCCCTGTCGGCCAGGCGCGGGTCCTCGTGGTCGGGGACAACCATCACCGGGCCCTTGGCATGGTGCAGCACGCTCTGGCTGGTCGACCCCAGCAGCATCCCTGCAAAACCGCCGCGTCCACGCGTTCCGAGAACCACCAGCTCCGCCTTCGCCGTGCGTTCCACCATCACTTCTGCGGGCGGGCCGTCCACGAGCTCCACTGACATCTCCAGGTCCGGGAAATGGCTCTGCAGCCACTCACGCCCCGCGGCGAGCTGCACCATCAGGTCGGCGTGCAGAGCTTCGACGTCGAGCGGCGCCGGCACCCAGGCCAGCGAACCGCTGAACGGGGGCAGTGCGCACATGATCCGCAGTGGAAGTCCCATACTGCGGGCGTGCTCGGCTGCGACCAGCGACGCGGCGCGCCCCTGCTCGGAACCGTCCACGCCGACTACTACGGCCTGGTGCACGTCGTCAGCCACGGGTGAGCCCGCGGGTGCCGCGACGCCCGATTCGGGCAGCCGTCCGGCGGTCCGCAGGGGAACGATGACGGTGGGGCATTTGGCGTGGGCCGGGAGGGCACTGGAGACAGAGCCGAGCAGCCGTCCCACAAATCCGCCGCGCCCCCGGGAGCCGACGACCATCAGTTCGGCGTCTTCGGAGAGTTCCAGCAGGACGGCGGCGGCATCTCCGCTCTCGATGCGGGGAATGATTTCCAGGCCGTGCGGGGAAATTCGGGCCAGGGACTTTTCCTGGACGGAGCGGGCACCGTCACGGATCACAGCGTCATCGATGGCGGTGTAGCCGGCGTCCATCGAGGAGGCGGCGAAGATGGGCACGGTATAGGCGGTCACCACGTGCAGCGGGGCACTGCGTCGCCTGGCCTCACGCGCCGCCCAGGTCAGTGCGCAGATGCTTTGGTCCGAACCGTCAACGCCTACTACGATCCCGGACCGGGCCGAGGCCGCATTCCACTTTGAATCGGACATAACCGGCTCCCTTCGGGTCCATGCATGCAACCACCATTGGTTGTGCTCCTGATGCCAGCCTACTGCGTCTTAGCGCACGGCCGGCGCGGTGCAACCAACACGCGCAGACACGATTAAGGGCGATCTTGCGCGCGGGACTATTATCGGATTGCGGATATCTGCGCCCCTGCCACCACACACATCTTCAGAGGAAAACCGTCATGCTCAAGCAAGGTTCCAGACTGGACCGGTATTTTGAAATCTCCAAGCGCGGTTCCACAGTAGGGACAGAGATCCGCGGAGGTCTGGCCACCTTCTTCGCCATGAGTTACATCGTGGTGCTCAACCCGCTGATCCTCGGCGGCGAAGACGGCTCCGGACGGTCCCTCGGCGGCCCTGCCATCGCAGCCGCCACGGCACTGGTGGCCGGCGTGCTCACCATCATCATGGGCGCCTGGGCCAAGCACCCGTTCGCCATGGCCACCGGCCTGGGCGTCAACGCGTTCGTGGCCGTAACCGTGGCCACCAATGACAACCTCACCTGGGCCGACGTTATGGGCCTGGTGGTCCTGGCCGGTATCACCATGTTCATCCTGGTCCTCACCGGGTTCCGGACGGCCGTGTTCAAGGCCGTTCCCGCGAGCCTGAAGACTGCGATCGTCGTGGGCATCGGTATGTTCATCGCGCTGCTCGGGTTCGTGAACTCCGGTTTCGTCCGCCGCATCCCCGACGCCGCCGGCACCACCGTTCCGGTGCAGCTCGGCGACGGCGGCGCCCTGCTGGGCTGGCCCACCTTCGTCTTCGCCTTCGGCCTGATCCTCACGATCGGGCTGATGGCCCGCAAGACGCGCGGCGCCATCCTGATCGGCATCCTTGCCTCCACCGTCCTTGCCGTGATCATCGAGGCCGTGGCACCTCCCGGAAGCCAGGGCGCAGGCACGGCCACCGGCTGGTCGCTGGTCACCCCCAGCATGCCCGAATGGGGCGCCCCGGACCTGTCCCTGATCGGTAACTTCAGCCTCTTCGGCTCCTTCGAGAAGCTTGGCATCATCGGTGCCTCACTACTGGCCTTCGTGATCCTCCTGAGCATCTTCTTCGACGCGATGGGCACCATGGTCGGCCTGTCCAGCGAAGCCGGCAGCATCGATGAGGACGGCAACATCCCCAACACCGAGCGCGTGCTGCTGGTGGACGCGGCCGGCGCGATTATTGGCGGCGGCGCGAGCGTCTCCTCCAATCAGCTGTTCGTTGAATCCGGAGCCGGCATCGGCGAAGGCGCCCGCACCGGCCTGGCCTCGATTGTCACCGGCCTGCTGTTCATCGCGGCCATGTTCCTCACCCCGCTGATCTACCTGGTGCCGTTCGAAGCCGTGGCCCCCGCTCTCGTCGTCGTCGGCTACCTGATGGTCAGCCAGGTCGGCAAGATTGACTGGTCGGACATCGGGCTGGCGCTGCCGTCCTTCCTGACCATCGCCCTGATGCCGTTCACCTACTCGATCGCCAACGGCCTTGGTGCCGGGTTCGTTTCCTACGTGCTGATCCGCGTCTTCCAGGGCCGGGCGAAGGAAATTCACCCGGTGATGTGGATCGTCTCCGCCGCCTTCGTGGTCTTCTTCTGCGTCGGTCCGATCGAAGCCGCTCTGGGCGTATAGCTTCCAGCCCCTTTGAAACGGTGCCCTGCCCATCCGGCAGGGCACCGTTTTCGTTTTAGGCCGGGGTGAGTCCGCTGCCGGGGCGTACTCCGGCTTCCGCGTCGAGGAGCACCTGGGAGCCGCGGGCGAACCCGCGCACCTTCGCATCGTCCCAAAGCTGGGCCGGCACGGCCCCGCCGAGGAGCCTGCGGGGTAGGGCTGCGTCCAGGGCAAGCGGTACGTCCGCCCCCGCGATGATGATGTTGCCGTAGCGGCGGCCCTTGAGCATGGCCGGATCAGCGATGATCGCCGTGTGGCGAAAGGCAGCGGCGATGGTTGCGGCCTCCCGGCGGGCGGTGCGCAGGTCAGGGGCATCTCCGCAGTTGACCACGTACAGGCCGTCAGGAGCGAGCACCCGCTTGGCGTGGCCGATGAACTCGGCCGTGGTCAGCGGCAGCGGGGTTTTGTCTCCCGCGAAGACGTCGCGGATCAGCAGGTCCCGGCTGCCCTCGCTCAGGGACTCGGTGACCTCACGGGCCTCGCCTACCCGCAGCCGCATCAGCGGTGCCCGCGGCAGGTCGAACCAGCCGCGCACCAGCTCCGCGAGCCGGCCGTCCAGCTCCACGACCACCTGCCGGGCATTCGGATAAACGTCGGCGAAGTAACGGGCCATCGAACAGGCGCCCCCGCCCAGGTGCAGGGCACGCAGCTTCGTTTCCGGCTCGAACCGGGACTCGACCAGGGCGGCGATCCAGCGCATGTACTCAAAGTCGAGTTCGCGCGGATCCGCCAGGTCAATGTGGGAGGAGTGCACTCCGTTGATCTTCAACAGCCAGCCGGAGGAGGAGAACTGGTCCGGAAGAAGCTCGCATGTACCGGTGTCGATCTCATACCGGCCAGGCACGGGGCCGGCACCGTCAGCGGAAGGTTGTTGTTCCGGAGAGGTCCGGCCGGGGCGTTTCCTGCCCATCAGGGCCCAGCCGGAGGGAATTGCACAAAGCTCATGCGTCCAGCTTAGGCGGGCCGGAACGTATCCGGGCTCAGCCCACCAGTGCCAGGGCGAAGCCGTCCCAGCCCTTGGCTCCCACGGTCTGCAGCGCCGTGGACTGAAGCCGCGGGTGCGAACCAAGCAGTTCCAGCGCGTCCCGGGTACCCTGCACGGCGGAATCGCCCTCAGGATCCAGAACTCCGCCGGAGCGGACCACGTTGTCCAGGATGATCACCGTGCCCGGCCGGGACAGGCGGATGGCCCATTCCAGATAGGCGGGGTTGTTTTCCTTGTCCGCGTCGATGAACACGAGGTCGAACGGCTCGCCCGCCTCCAGGGTGGGAAGCGTGTCCAGCGCGGCTCCGACCCGGATGTCCACGAGATGCCCGACGCCGGCACGGTCCAGGTTCTTCCGCGCCACCTCCGCGTGCAGGGGTACGTATTCGCAGGTGACCAGGGCCCCGTCCGCTGGCAGGGCGCGTGCCAGCCACGTTGTGCTGAATCCGCCCAGGGTTCCGATCTCCAGGATGCGGCGGGCGCCGGCGAGCTGCGCGAGCAGCATCAGGAACTTGCCCTGCGCCGGGGTTACTTCGATGGCCGGAAGGCCCGCAGCGGCGGAGTCTTCCACCGCCGCCACCAGCGCCGGGTCGGGGTGGACGACGACGCCGGTGAAGTAGGAATCGACGCCGGCCCACGCCTGGGTGCCGTCTCCCGCGCTGCTGCGTTGGTGCTGGTCTGCCATGGGTGCCTCTCCGGGACCTACGAGTGCCCGCGGTATTCGTCTTCGGCGGCCAGGACATCTTCCAGCCGCTCGACCTTGCCGGTCAGCTCACCGGTGTGGCCGGGACGGATATCCGCCTTCAGCACCAGTGAAACCCGGCTGCCGTACCGCCCTACGGCTTCGGTCGCGCGCCGGATCACCTCCATGACCTCATCCCATTCACCCTCAATGGTGGTGAACATGGCGTCGGTGCGGTTCGGCAGCCCGGACTGCCGGACGATTTTCACGGCGGCGGCAACGGCGTCGTGCACCGAAGCGTCAGCGGACGGCCCGCCGGGGCCGGTCTCCGGACCAACGCCGGAGGGAGCAACTGAGAAGGCTACAAGCATGGCCCCAGTCTGCCACCGGGGAGGCAAAACAAGAACCGCTCCGTAGCACCGCGCAACGCAGCCCTACCCTTCCTCGGCCGTCTGGCGGGCTGCCGCTGCCGCCTCTTCCTGCTCCACAGCCGGGTTCAGCCGCGAGCGTCGGCGGCTGTAGCCGAAGTACACCACAAACCCGAGCACCAGCCAGCCTGCAAAGAGAATCCAGGTTTCCACCGACAGGTTGGTCATCAGGTACGCGCAGAGCAGGGTGGAGAGCACCGGGAGCACCGGGCCGAAGGGAACCCGGAAGGCCGGCTTAAGGTCCGGACGCTTCCGCCGCAGCACCAGCACACCGGCGCTGACCACCACGAAGGCCGAGAGCGTGCCGATATTGATCATTTCCTCGAGGACGTCCACCTGGGTAAACCCGGCCACCAGTGCCACGAGCACGCCGCAGAGGATCTGCAGCCGGGCCGGGGTGGCGTGCTTGGAGCTGGTCCTGGAGAGGGCGCGGGGCAGCAGCCCGTCGCGGGACATGGCCAGCACCACCCGGGCCAGGCCCATCAGCAGCACCATAATGACGGTCGTCAGGCCGATCAGCGAGCCGACGGCGATCACCTGGGCAGCGCCGGTGTTGCCGACCAGGGTGAACGCCGTGGCCAGGTTCGGCGCTTCCGCCGAAGCCAGTTCCGTGTAGGACACCATCCCGGTCAGGGCCAGCGAAACGCCGATGTACAAGACCGTCACGACGGCGAGGCCAGCGAAGATGCCGCGCGGGAGCGTGCGTCCCGGGTTCTTGACTTCTTCCGCTGAGGTGGCGACGACGTCGAACCCGATGAAGGCGAAGAAGACGACGGCGGCGCCGGCGAAGACGCCTCCCAGTCCGTACTGGGCCGGGGCAGCCCCGGTCACGAAGGAGAAAAGCGACTGGGCCATTACCCCTTCGGTTCCGGTGCCTTCGGTGGAAACGGCGTCCGGGATGAACGGGGTGTAGTTATCGAAGTCGATGTAGAAGAAGCCGGCGATGATGACGAACAGGACCACACCGATCTTGATCAGCGTGAAGACGTTCCCGACCCGGGCCGAAAGCTTGGTGCCCATGACCAGCAGCACCGTGAAGAGCGCGACGATCAGGAACGGACCCCAGGTCATGTCGATCGGCCCGAAGGAAATGGTGGCCGGAATGTCCCAGCCAATTAGGGCGAAGACCTCGCTGAGGTAGATGCCCCAGTATTTGGCGATGACGGCCGCGGCGGTGAATAGCTCCAGGATCAGGTTCCAGCCGATGATCCAGGCGACCAGCTCCCCCATCGTGGCGTAGCTGAAGACGTATGCGGAGCCGGCCACTGGAATCGCGGTGGCGAACTCGGCATAACACATGATCGCCAGCGCACAGGTGACGGCAGCCAGCACGAAGGAGAGGGTGACCGCCGGGCCGGAGAAATCGGCCGCTGCCTTCGCTCCCACGGAAAAGATGCCCGCCCCAACTGCGACGGCCACCCCCATGATCATCAGGTCCCACGTTGTCAGCGAGCGCCTGAGGCGGCGGCCTTCCTCATCGGCGTCGGCCAGAGACTTCTCAATGGGCTTGGTTCGGAACAGGCTCACTCCGGGATCCTTGCTTTTGGGCGTTGGCGGAACGGCCCCCAGGAGGGCCAAGGGGTACAAGTGTAGCCACAGGGCGGTAGCGAAGTGCAGCGGGCATTTGGGAGGATGGAGGTGGCGCGCCCCGCGAGGACCAGGTGGCGGGCCCCTCCTAGAGATCGGAAGCCCCCATGGCCCGCGGAATCTATGTAAGCGCGATGACGCCGGGATCGGGAAAGTCGCTGGTCAGCCTGGGCCTCGCCGATATGCTGCACCGGCATGCGGACCGGGTGGGCTTCTTCCGGCCAATCGTGGAAGGCCCCGACCGCGACGCCGACCCCGTTGTCCGCCTGATGCAGCGACGTTTCAACTTAAGCACCTCCAACTGCCGCGGCGGACTGACCCGCCCCGAGCTGCGCGCATTGCTCGTGGCCGGGGAGCGCGGCGAAGTGGATGCCCGCTGCCTGGCCATTTACAGCGAGATCGCCGCGAACTGCGATGTGGTTATCGTGGAGGGCACAGACCTTGCTGGGCACGACGTCGCGTTGGAGTTCGATCTCAACGCCCGCCTGGCCAACAACCTGGGTGCCATGGTCCTGGCTGTGGTCAATGCCAGGGACATGCCCGTCAACGAGGTTGCCGATGCCGTGGACGTCGCCCGCCAGCAGCTGGCCGCCGCCAAGTGCGACCTGCTGGCCATGATGGTCAACCGGGCCGAGGAGTCAGCGGTGGATGAGGTCCGGGCTCATGTCAGGCCAGGTGCCTCGCACCGGCCGGTCTATGTACTTCCTGAGCTGAATGAAATCTCCCAGCCCTCCATCTCCGAGGTCGCCAAGGCGCTGTCCGCCCGGCAGATTGCCGGCAGCAGGTCCCTGGAACGCGACGTCACCGGCATCAAGGTCGCGGCCATGACCGTCAGCAACTTCATCACCCAGCTCGCCGACGGCTCCCTGGTGATCGCCCCGGGTGACCGCGCCGACGTGATGGTCGCTGCACTCGCATCCTCCTTTTCGTCGGAGTTCCCGGTGCCCAGCGGCATGATCCTCACCGGAGCCCTGCCCCTGGATCCGGGCATCCTGGCCCTGCTCGCCCAGGCCCCTTTCCCGGTCTTTGCGGTGGACAGCGACACGTACACCACGGCCCGGGATGTCAGCCAGGTCCGCGGTGAGATCACCACCGGCCAGCGCCGCAAGGTCGCGGCAGCCCTCGGCATCTGGTCACGCTACGTGGATGAGAAGGAGCTGCTCGAGCGGCTGGAGCTTCCGCGTCCGGAGAAAACGACACCCCTGCGCTTCCTGAACGAACTGATCGTGCGGGCCCGGACCAAGCGGCGGCACATTGTGCTGCCCGAAGGCCTGGACGTCCGGATCCTGCGCGCGGCGGAAATCCTGCACCGCCGCGATGTGTGCGCCCTGACCATCCTCGGTCCCGAGGTCCAGGTCCGGGAGCTGGCCGCCAGCGAGGGTATCGACCTCAGCGGAATCACCATCATCAATCCGGCAACCAGCGGGCTTCGGGATGATTTTGCGCGGGAATACCAGCAGCTGCGCGCCAAGAAGGGCGTCACCCTGGAGGACGCGCAGGAACGTATGCAGCAGGGGGCATATTTCGGGACCATGATGGTCAAGCTGGGCCGGGTGGACGGCATGGTCTCCGGGGCCGCCCACACCACGGCCAACACAATCCGGCCCGCGTTGGAGTTCATCCGCACCAAGGAGGGCGCGCAGATCGTGTCCTCGGTCTTCCTCATGCTGCTCCAGGACCGGGTCCTGGTCTACGGGGACTGCGCGGTGAACCCGGAGCCCAACGCCGAACAGCTGGCGGACATTGCCCAGGCCTCCGCGGACACCGCCGCCCAGTTCGGCGTCGCCCCACGTGTAGCCATGCTTTCCTACGCAACCGGAACCTCCGGGTACGGGGAGGCGGTGGACAAGGTCCGCGAGGCCACGGCACTGGTGCGCAAGGCCCGCCCGGAGCTTCCAGTGGAGGGCCCCATCCAATACGACGCCGCAGTGGACGCCTCCGTCGCGGCGTCCAAGGCTCCCGGCTCCTCCGTGGCCGGGCAGGCGACCGTGTTCATTTTCCCGGATCTGAACACCGGTAATAACACCTACAAGGCGGTTCAGCAGTCCGCTGGGGCCGTCGCCGTCGGGCCGGTCCTCCAGGGCCTGCGCAAACCCGTGAACGACCTTTCCCGCGGCTGCACGGTGGAGGACATCGTCAACACCGTGGCCATCACCGCCGTCCAGGCGCAGGAGGACTAAATGCTGATTCTGGTGGTCAACTCAGGCTCATCGTCGCTGAAATACCAGGTGCGCAACACCGATACCCACGAGATCCTGGCTAAGGGCCTCATCGAGCGGATCGGCGGGACGGAGGTCCCGGACCACCGTGCGGCCCTGCTGCAGCTCAGCGGCGAGGTCCAGCAGGCGCTGCAGGGAAAGCAGATCGAAGCCGTCGGGCACCGCGTCGTCCACGGCGGCGAGCGCTTCAGCCAGCCGGTGCTGGTGGACAATGAGATCACCCGCGCCATTGAACGGCTCAGCCCGCTGGCACCGCTGCACAATCCGGCAAGCGCCATGGGCATCCGCGCGGTCGCCGAGCGTTATCCGGGCATCCCCCAGGTCGCGGTCTTCGACACGGCGTTCCACCGGACCCTCCCGCCGCGCGCCTGGCGGTACGCCATTCCGCAGTCCCTTTACCGGCGCTACGGAATCCGCCGGTACGGCTTCCACGGCACCAGCTGCGCGTATGTCAGCGAACTGGCAGCGGATTTCCTGGGCGTCCCGCTGGAGGAGTTCGATGCGGTCGTGGCCCACCTGGGTAACGGCGCTTCGGTGACGGCGTTGAAGAACGGCCAGAGCATCGACACGTCCATGGGGTTCACCCCGCTCGCCGGGCTGGTGATGGGGACCCGCAGCGGTGACGTCGATCCCTCGGTCCTGGTTTTCCTCGCCCGGCAGGGCTACAGCGCCGATGAGATCGACACCCTCCTCAACCGTGAATCCGGGCTGCTCGCCCTCGGCGGCGCCGCTGACATGCGGGAGATAACCACTGCCGCCCATGCGGGAAACGAGCAGGCCGAACTGGCCCTGCAAATCTCCGCCTACCGGCTGGCAAAGTACATTGGCGCCTACCATGTGGCCGTGGACGGCGCCCGGGCCATCATTTTCACTGCCGGAATTGGAGAGAACGACGCCGCGTTCCGGGCCCGGGTGGTGGGCCTGCTTGGCGCCCTGGATATCCGGATCGATGAAGCGGCCAACAGCCTCCGGTCTGATGGGGTGCGGCGGATCAGCACTCCGGATTCGGCCATCGAGGTGCTGGTGGTCCCGACGGACGAGGAAGAAGCGATCGCGGAGGCAACTGCGGACACCGTGCTGGCTGCCGGCCGCGAATAATGCCCCCCGCTTCACAGGGGGTGCAACCCTACCGGCGGGTACCCCTGGTAAAGGGCACCGGGGCTTTCCAAGACAGCGACACAGCCGGAATTAGCTTGCTAAGCTTCTGGCCAGGTTAAGCAGAAGCCGCGGATCCCCTCTTGTGTGGAGCTGGCATGGAACACACCCTGCGGGTACTGGTACGAATCGACACGAAAGCCTCATTGGCGTGCATTGAAGTGCGCGGATGCCTGGTCCCGGCGAACTGCCCTGACCTGCTCGAGATCCTCCGGCACACCGCCACCCTCGGTGCCAACATGGTGGTCAACCTGACCAAGGCGCTGCATCTGGAGGCTACCGCCTTGGACGAGCTGCTGCTCCGGGCCGAGCAGGTGCGTCCTCTTCCCTTGGAGGGTGGACAGAGAACGGTTGCGGTCCAGCTGCCTGCCCGGCTGCCGGCCTGCCCACCGCCCCGCATCTTCGAATCATGGGCACCCCTGAGCAATGCGCAGGCCTTTGAGATGGCCTTCCTGCAGCGCGATACAGCCGTTTTCCGCCCGTCCAGGCAGCCCGACTGACCTACTCGAGGCGGTTTTGGTACTACGGCTTCCGCAGGCTCCAGGCCCACCGGATGAGCGGCAGCTGCAAGGGCAGCCGGAGGCTGTGGATAACCTTCTCGCGGTCCGACCCCCTTTGGCCGAAAGCGCGTTCCAGGGCACTGAGGTGACCGGAGATAAACCCGGCGTACATCAGGGCGGTTCCGGTGGCTGCGGCCTTCCGTGTTGCAGGGAGCAGCAGGCCCGCTGCGGCGACGCCTTCGAGAACGCCGCTGGCAGAAATCCACTGCCCGCGGGTCAGCACACCGAACCGGCCGTCCTTGTCGCGGCAGAGGCTGCGGGGCACCACCGCGGCATAAAACCCCGGGTTCCGGAAGTGATTGATGGCGCTGGCGCTCAGCAGAGCAGCCATGGCGGCTGCGGAAACTGCCTGTTTGTTGATGGGCTTGTTCATGAGCTTCTTTCCATCGGAGGTGTGGACCGGCCTCGGAAGCTGTGCTGCTCGGCTTCCATCACGTGGATGGCATCCGCGGCCCGGACCAGGGCCAGGTGCGAGAAAGCCTGGGGGTAATTCCCGGCCATACGCCCGATCACTGTGTCATATTCCTCGCTAAGCAGGCCAACCTCGTTCGCATAACCGATCAGCCGGTCCATCAGCTCCCCTGCCTCGTCGGACCGTCCAGTCCGGGCATACTGCTCGACGAGCCAGAAGCTGCAGGCCAGGAAAGGGTTCTCCCCCGGTTCCAGGCCGTCCACACCTGAACCGCTCGCGTACCGCAGCAGGAGTCCTTCCCGGTTGAGCAGGTCTTTTTCCAGCTTGGCCACCGTCCCCAGCATCCGGGGATCGTCATAGGGAACGAAGCCGACCTGCGGCAGCTGCAGCAGGGAGGCATCCGGAAGGGCACTTCCGTAGTACTGGACGAAGGAATTCAGTGCCGGGTCATACCCCCGGTCCAGAATCTCCGTGCGCAGGCCATCGCGCAGCGCTTCCCACAGCTCAATCGGGCCTTCCAGCCCGTCCTCCCGGACTGCCTGGCAGGCCCGGTCAAAAGCCGCCCACATCATCACCCGGGAGTGGGTAAAGTACCGCGGTTCGCCGCGGACCTCCCATATGCCGTGATCCGGTTCCTCCAAATGCCGTTCAAGGAAACCCAGAAGGGCACGCTGCAGCGCCCAGGAGAAGCTGTCCTCCTTCACCCCCCGGTCCCGCAGGCGGGCCAGGGCCACCATGACCGTCCCGACGACGTCGGCCTGGTACTGGTCAACGGCACCGTTGCCGAGCCGGACGGGAACGGACTCCAAATAGCCGGGAAACTGGTGCAGGATCCGTTCCGGGAGGTCCCGGTCCCCGTCAACGGTGTACATAATCTGCAGATCCTCCGGATCCCCGGCTACGGCCCGCAGCAGCCAGTTCCGCCAGTGCAGGGCTTCGTCGTGGAAGCCGTGCGTCATCATGGCTTCCAGTGTGAGGGCCGCGTCGCGGAGCCAGCAGTACCGGTAGTCCCAGTTGCGCGTGCCTCCGAATTCCTCCGGGAGGGAAGTCGTTGGGGCGGCGACTATGCCGCCGGTGTCCTCATTCGTCAGGGCGCGCAGCACCAGCAGCGAGCGCCGGACCGGTTCCTGGTAGCGCACCAGGTCCACACAGCGGCCTGCCCACTCCTGCCAGTAGCGGGTGGTTGATGCCAGGGCGGCGTCCACGTCTGCCTTCTCCGGAGTCTCCCGGTGCGAGCGGTACCAGAGTAGTTCCAGGTCCACCGTGGCCCCCTCACGGACCGTGAACCTCCCGGTATGCCGGTGGTCGCTGCCGCGTGGAATGCTGTCGCCATGCAGCACCATCGCGCTGGGCCCGGCGATGGCCAGCAGCCGCTCGGCCCCCTCATGGCGCTGCCGCCGCATCCAGGGCACGGTGTTCCCGTAGTTGAACCGGACCTGGAGTTCCTGCCGCATTTCCACGGTGCCGCGCAGGCCTTCGACACGCCGGATCACCGCGGCCCGCCGGTCACCGATGGGCATGAAGTCAGTAACCAGGACCTCGCCTCCGTTGGTCCGCCACACGGTCTGCAGGACGAAGCTGGCGTCCAGATAGGTCCGGCTCAGCACCCGTGCGCCGGACGCCACCGGTTCCAGCAGCCAACGCCCGTGGTCCTGGTTTCCGAGGAGCGCGCCGAATACCGAAGGGGAGTCAAAACGCGGCAGGCAAAGCCAGTCAATGCTTCCGGCGCGGGAGACCAGCGCCCCCGTATGGAGGTCGGAGATCAGGGCGTAGTCCTCAATCGGAGTGGCCATTGCACCACTCAACCACACGAGCCTCCGGGGGCCTACCGGTCGGGCACAACCTGCCCCGGCCCTGCTGGCGCACCCTCAAGCCCAGCCAGGACACCGCGCAGCCTTTTCGGATAGTTGGTGGTGAACTCCTGCACGCCGAGCCGGTACGCAGCCTCGGCGTCGGCGGGATCATCCACCGTCCAGGCGCGGACGGTGGAGCCCAATTCCACCCATCCGGTGACTTTTTCCGGATGCGCCCGCAGATAGCCAACTCCCGGACCACCGATGCCCGCCGCTCCCGTCGACACCAGTTCCTCCCCATCAGCCAGCGCCCGGCGCAGCAGCCCGGCAGCATCGGCTCCCGGAGACAGCACCGCTGCGGCTTCAGCCACGGCGGGGCCGTCGACGTCGGCCAGCAGCTGGCACACGTAGGCTGCGGGCACGCTGCGGCGCAGGTGGCGGACGGTGTCCGGGCTGAAGCTCATGAAACTGATCGTGACCGCGCCAAGCCGGGAGGCTGCCGGCTCCCAGCCGCGCGCTGCCAGCAATGCCAGGACGGTATCTTCAAGTTCCAGCCCGAAGGGTCCCGGCTGTTTGAACTCGACCGCCAGGCCAACCTCCCGCCCTGCGGCTGCGAGCAGGTCCAGCAGGTCGGCGAGGGTGAGGAACTGTTCGGCCGGCGTCCCGTATCCGGAAGGGACAGGAACCTGCTTCCAACTGCTGAAATCCAGGTTCCGCAGCTCGCCGAGGGTGTGCGAGGCAACGGGGCCGGTCCCGTTGGAGGTGCGGTCAACCGTCGCGTCGTGAATGAGAACCGGCTGGCGGTCACTGCTGAGGTGGACATCGCACTCCACGCCGTCGGCGCCGTCGGCCAGTGCCTGCAGGTAGGCGGCGCGTGTGTGCTCTGCATAGTCTCCGCTGGAGCCGCGGTGGGCGTAGATGAGGGATCGCACGGGCTCCACGGTACGCGAGGCGGCAGCACCAATCAGCGCAGTATCCGCCAGAGCCCGCCGCGCGTGGCGCGGAAGTCCCCGGTGCTGGTTAGATGGCAAGTGCCGGTTCGCGCAGGCACCCGAAGATCCGGGGGCCTGGAAATACGCCGTCCCGCACTCTAGCCCGGGAGTTGCTTCACATGTTTGGTCGCCTGCCTACTTGGATTACCGCGCACCTGCGCGGTAAGCCGCCGTACCTGCCCGCAACCGGATCAAAGGCACACCGATGAGCACGCCACTGCTGGAGAAGGACGCCGTAAAGGCCGCAGCCCTGCGCCGGATGAAACTCGTGGCCACCAGCCTGCTGGTCATCCTGGGAATCATATTCGTTATCGCATTCGCCCTGCAGGACACCTATCCGTGGCTGCAGTACGTCCGGGCCGCTGCCGAAGGCGGGATGGTCGGTGCGCTGGCTGACTGGTTTGCGGTGACGGCGCTGTTCAAGCATCCGCTGGGCATCAAGATCCCGCACACCGCGATTATCCCGCGGAACAAGGACCAGATCGGCGCCACGCTTGGAGACTTTGTGGAGGATAACTTCCTCTCCGACGAGGTCGTGGCGGCCAAGCTGGCCTCCATTGGAATAGCCCAGCGGGCCGGGGCCTGGCTGTCCCGGCCCGAAAGTGCCGACCGGGTGGCGGCCGAAGGAGCGGCGGCAATCCGCGGGATCCTCCGCGTGCTCGACGACGACGCCGTCCGGGACGTACTGGAGTCCATGTTCCGCCGGCACGTGGTGGATGTGCCTTGGGGCCCGCCCGTTGGACGCGTGGCAGAACGGGTTTTCGACGAGGGGCACCACCACCAGCTGGTGAACCTGCTGGTGGACAGCCTGAGTGACTGGGTCCAGCAGAACCCCGACGTCGTTTCCCGGCTGGTTGCCGAACGCTCGCCGTCCTGGGTGCCCGGGTTCCTTGACGATCTGGTGGGTGAACGCGTCCAGGTGGAACTGAGCCGCTTCCTCGCTGCCGTGCAGGATGACCCGAACCATCAGGTCCGGAGGTCACTCGATGACTATCTCCGCGGACTGGCCAGGGACCTCCAGCATGACCCTGAGGCCATGGCCAAGGCTGAGCACATCAAGGAGCAGGTGCTGGATGATCCCCGGGTCCGCGAGCTGGTGACTCAGACCTGGAGCACCATCAAAACGGCCCTGGCCGACGCGGTGGACGATCCCGAGAGTGAACTCACCACCAATTTCAAGGCAGCCGTCCAGGACTTCGGGGCACGGCTGGTCAGCGATCCGGAGCTTGCGGCGAAGGTCAACGCCTACATCGCGGACGCGGCCGGCTATCTGGTCCGGACCTACCGCAAGGACATCTCGGGGGTGATCTCCGAGACCGTCGAACGCTGGGACGCCCAGGAGACCTCGGAAAAGATCGAACTGCAGGTCGGTAAGGACCTGCAGTTCATCCGGATCAACGGAACCGTCGTTGGGTCGCTCGCCGGGCTGGCCATCTTCACGGTGGCCCACGCGATCTTCGGCTAGGCGGACCGGCGTTCGGGAAGATCCTCGATATCCCTGGCCAGTTCGCCCGGGATGGCCTTCGGGGCCTCGCCAAAGGCCCGTCGGGCTGCCTTGATGACCGAGCGGCCCATCGTGTAGTTTCCGGCCCCGCCGATCACGGCACCGATGCCCAGCGGCAGTGCACGGCCAATGATCACCGAACCCTGCCGGGCCAGCATCTTCTTCATGAACTGGTTCCGGATGGAGGAGCCGACGCTTCCCAGCATTCCCGAAGACGCCCCGCCGAGCGCGCTGCCCCAGGGCTGGCCCTTGCTCAGCTGCTGCATCATGGCGGTGCCTTCCTCGCCAAGCATGATCGCCATGACCATGGTCCGGGACCGTTCCGGGTCCTGAAGGCGGACCCCGTGCAGTTCCGCCACGGACTGGGCGTACAGCGCGGTGGCTTCAAGGAACCCGAAGGTGGCAGCAACTGACAGCCCCAGGGCTGCAGCCGTTCCCACCGCGGGCACGACGGCGGTCGCTCCGACGGCTGCCCCGCCTCCGGAGACAGCCGCGAGGTAGTGGTGCTCCAGGATCTTGACGAGTTCCGCCGCCGACGCGTCTGGATGCCGGCGCTGCAGGCGGCGGATATTGGCCAGGACCAGTGGACGCTGCACCTCCACTGCCCGCTCAATTCCGCGGGCGACGGCGGTCTTCGGCCTGCCGTCCCGGTCAAAGACGGCACCGCCGGCAACTCTGAGTGCACTGTTGGTCTTAAAGCCCATGAACGCTCCTTACATGTACCGGATATATCCGCCCACTCAGCGTACGCGAGCGGAGTTAAACACGAACGGGCCCACGGAATAACTCCCGTGGGCCCGTTCGTCGGCTGCGGACTCTGCCCGCGGCCTGGCCTGGTTAGGCCCGAGCACCGCGCTTGGTGATCATGCCGTAAACCAGCAGGACGACGATCGAGCCGAGGATGGCGACGATCCAGGTCTGCAGCGACCAGAAGTTCTCGAGGGGAACGTTGAAGAGGGCTCCGCCGATGAAACCGCCCAGAAGGGCGCCAACGACGCCGAGCACGAGGGTAATAACCCATCCGCCGCCCTGGCGTCCCGGAAGCAGCGCCTTAGCAATGGCGCCGGCAATAAGTCCCAAAATAAGGAAAGCAATGATACCCATGTGAATACTCCTTGCTGCGTGTGAGTGACTGGTGAAAGCCAACGTGGCCTGTGGGCCGCGCTTTCCATAAGCTTACTTCATAAGCATGCTTATGCGAAGCCGGATTTCCGTAAATCAACCCTCGTTTTGAGTATCGTGCCTAGTCAGAGCGATACTCAGTGACCTTATATTTATCTGCGCCAAGGGCAAAAATGCGTAGGAAAACGGCAATATCGCGCATCTCCTCCGCTCCGATCCGGTGCCCCATCCCGGGGTAGGTCCTGGCGGTCAGGAGGGTGTTCAGCTCCAGCCACCGGCGTCCGGCTTCTATGGCGTCCGGATGGATCACCCAGTCGGCACGGTCCCTTCCCCAGAAAAAAGGCACCGGATTGGCCAGCGGTTCCGCCATGGCCAGCAGCTCGCTTTCCACCACGAATCCTGAGAGGCCCACGGCACTGGCGAATCCGGACGGGCGCAGCCGGAGCGCGGTCACTGCCATCGCCATCCCCTGCGAGAATCCGAGCAGGGAGACACCGGTAAAACTCCCCTGCTGCTGCAGGGATGTGATCGTGGCCAGCAGTTCCGAGCCCGCCTGGAGGACATCGGCGGCGTCGGCTTCCAGCGTCGGATCCAGCAGGAACCAGCCAAACCGGTCCCCGACGGTGAAACTGCCCCGCAAGGCCACCGCGGTGACCCCGGCCGGCAGGGAGGGGAAAATCGCTTTCATGGCGGTTTCATCCGACCCGTAGCCGTGGAGCATTACCAAGAGGTGGGTGCCCGGACGCTCGGCAGCAGGCGCTGACCAGATCATGTGATGCATGCCTCCAGAGTAGGTGCCGGACCGTGGCCCGGGCGTGTTTGCCCCGTGCCCGCCCGGCCCGCGGGAGACCCATTGTGTTGGGCATGGCAGGAACCTAAAGTTTCAGACAGCGCACAGACGTGTGCCGCGGCCACTGATTGTGGGGGCACCATGCACGCAGGGACGAACCGGGGAGCCATCGTGACGCTCACCGCCAACCCCAGCCTGGACCGGACGGTCGAACTCGCCGGAGTCCTTCGCCCGGGGGCGGTCCAGCGGGCTGCCGGCTTCCATGAAGAACCCGGAGGCAAGGGCGTGAACGTCTGCCGGGCGCTTACGGCCTCCGGAACAGCCTGCGTCGCCGTGCTTCCCGGAGACAACGATGATCCGGTCATAGCAGCTTTGCGGACCGCGGGAATCGACTACCTAAACCTGCCGATCGGCGCTGCGCTTCGCGGCAATCTCACGCTTACTGACCCCGACGGAACCACCACGAAGGTCAATCTGCCGGGCCCCGAGGTGAGCACGGCAGCCCAGGACCGCCTCCTGGCCCTGACGCTCGAGGCCTGTGCCGGGCCGGAGGGAACACAGCCGGCCAGCTGGCTGGTGCTGGCCGGATCGCTGCCTCCCGGCGTCCCGCCCGACTACTACGCAGTGATTGCCCATGCCGTGCGGGAGCGCTTCCCGCACAACACGCCCTCCCTGGCCATCGATTCCTCCGGTCCTCCCCTGCTCGGCGCGCTGCTGCACGACGCGGCACCCGATCTCCTCAAGCCCAACGGCGAAGAGCTGGCTGAAGTCACCGGCATCGCCACCGGCGACGAGCTTGAGGCAAATCCTGTCCTCGCTGCTGGCGCTGCGTTGACGCTCATCGAGCGGGGAGTCCGGGCCGTCCTGGCCACTCTTGGTGCCAAAGGCGCACTCTTGGTGACGGCCGACGGCGCCTGGCTGGCCACGCATCCTCCGGTCGTTGCCCGGTCCACGGTCGGCGCCGGAGACTCCTCGCTGGCCGGCTACCTACTGGCGGCATCGGCCGGCAAACCACCCCAGGACTGCCTGCGCCAGGCCGTTGCCCACGGGGCAGCAGCAGCTTCGCTGCCCGGGTCGACCGTGCCGACACTTACGGAAACCCGTCCCGACGAAGTCACGGTTTTGCCGGTTGAACGGCAGCCGGTCCCTGCATCCAGCGCCCGGCGGGGGCCGGCGTCAGCCACGTCTAAGGAGCAAGCCTGATGTCAGACCTTATTACTCCGGACCTGGTGACCCTGGACCAGGATCTGGGCAGCACCCGGGAACAGGTCATTCGCTTTCTGGCCGAGAAGGTCGTGGCCGCCGGACGGTCCACCGGCTTCGACGGACTTTATGCCGATGCCATGGCCCGGGAACAGAAAACCGCCACCGGCGTTCCGGGCGGCATTGCCATTCCGCATTGCCGGTCCGCCGCAGTCACCCAGGCGAGCCTCGCCATGGCCCGCCTGCAGCCGCCTGTCGACTGGGGCGCCAAGGACGGACCGGCGGACATCGTCTTCTTCATCGCAGCACCCGAGGGCGCTGACCAGGAGCACCTGCAGCTGCTGGCCAAACTGGCACGGTCCCTGATCAAAAAGGATTTCACGGCTGCCCTGCGCAGCGCCGAGACACCGCAGGCAATTGTGGAGCTCGTTGACGGGGCGCTCGGCCTGGGGCCAGCACCGGAAGGGCAGCAGGCGCCGACCACAGGAACAGCAGGAGCAGCGGCCGCCTCAGGGGCCAGCGCCGCAGGCTCAGCAGGGGGC
>NZ_DALZXY010000045.1:9133-26185 GCF_031988865.1 Arthrobacter sp. | reverse complement strand
ACCGCGCAACTCCTGAGCACCAGTGGACGTTCCCGTGGTGGAATACGGCTTCAGGTCAGCCGCGATCTTCTGGTGGGGAGTAAGGCCCTCGGCGTCCGGCTGGAGGTTGATGGCGGCGTATACGTCGTTGATTCCCTGGCTAAGTGCCTCCGAACCCGGAGCGAGCTGTCCGATGCCGGCAACAGCGGCATCGGCCCCGGCCGCCAGTTCCTTCGACCCGCCGACGAGCGGCTCCATCTTCGTGTGCAGTTCAGAAGCGCCTGCGGACAGCGTGCCCGACCCCTCACGGGCGGCCGTCGCGCCGGTGGCGAGCTTGTTGGCTCCCTCGGAAGCGCTAAAGGCGCCGTTGGCCAGCGTGGATGCGCCCGTGTAGGCGTTCGTGGCTCCGGCGGCGAGCTTGCCGGCACCTTCCGAGGCAGCGGCAGCGCCGTCGTTCAGCGTCACTGCGCCCTCATTCAGGGAGTTGGCACCGGTCTTGGCCGTGCCGATGCCCTCGGCGAGAGTCTGTGTGCCGTCGTCGACCTTCACGCTGCCGGCGGCAACCTTGTCCGCACCTTCTTTGGCCTTCTCAGCACCGTCGTTCAGGTCGCCCGCACCGGTGGAAGCGCGCTTCGCGCCGTCGGAAAGCTGCGTTGCGCCGCTGGCCACCTGGTTTGTGAAGAGCACAAAGAAGGCCAGTAGGAGGACCAGGAACAGGGCCAGGAGGCCGGTGAGCATGGTGTGCAGCCGGGTAGTGGACCGGCCGGACGTGGAACTCGTCATTGAATATCCCTTTTCTGATTCAAACAGCGGCCGTCGTGAACCGCACGGACTGCGGGAAGGCCGCCTGTGAGACCCGCATAAGTGGTGCACCGGCCGGGTCTTCCCTGCTGTCATATGGAGTCATACACAGGGGTTACCGACCGGTAGAAATGTGATGTCGATTACATCTAACTTACTGATCGGTAACAAAGCAAGGGTTTTTCGAAAATTTGTTACCGGCGGGTAGGTTGCGTGGCGGTTAGCGATGTGCACTCGGGTCCGGCGGCGTGTCGGGCGGCAACGCGCACTGAAATGAAGCAGGCTGGGGCGCATGCCGGCGCCGCCCTGGCGGCGTCGGCACCTCAAAAACCGCTCGCAAAACAGGGGAGTTCGGATGAGCTGGCTGGACCGTGACCGCACGATCGCACCACCGGGATTCAATCGGTGGCTGATTCCCCCGGCGGCCCTGGCCGTCCATCTCTGCATCGGCCAGGCCTACGCCACCAGTGTCTACAAAACCGCGCTGGTCGAATACTTCGATGCCAGCCTCACCCAAATCGGCGTTATCTTCTCGGTGGCGATCGTGATGCTCGGGCTCTCCGCGGCCGTGATGGGCACCTGGGTGGACCGCAACGGCCCCCGCAAGGCAATGTTCGTCTCTGCCGTGTTCTGGTCCGGCGGTTTTATGGTCGGGGCCGTGGGCATCTTCACCGGCCAGCTCTGGCTGGTGTACCTCGGGTACGGGTTCCTGGGCGGCATCGGGCTGGGCATCGGGTATATCTCGCCGGTCTCCACGCTGATCAAGTGGTTCCCGGACCGGCCGGGCCTGGCCACCGGCATGGCGATCATGGGATTCGGCGGCGGTGCACTGATCGCCAGTCCCGTCTCCTCCGCCCTGCTCGCACTCTATGATCCGAACTCCGGGACGGACGGCTGGGTAGCGAGCGGTGACGCCGTAGGTAAACTCTTCATCACCTTCGGCATCGTCTACCTGCTGTATATGCTCTACGGGGCATGGACCATCCGGGTGCCCGCCGACGACTGGAAGCCAGCCGGCTTCGACCCCGCGAGCGTGGCCAAAAAACCGCTCGTCACGACCGCCAACGTCTCGGCGTCGAACGCCATCAAGAGCCGCCAGTTCTGGCTGGTCTGGATCGTGCTGTTCTGCAACGTCACCGCCGGCATCGGCATCTTGGAACAGGCTGCCCCCATGATCCAGGACTTCTTCCGCCAGCCCGACGGCACCTCGCTGGTGACGGCCGCCGTCGCGGGCGGTTTCGTGGGACTGCTGTCGATCGGCAACATGGGTGGGCGGTTTGCGTGGTCCGCCACCTCCGATGTGATCGGCCGGAAGCGGATCTACATGGTTTACCTGGGTGCCGGGGCTGGATGCTATGTCCTGCTGGCGATGTTCGGATCCTCCTCGACCATCCTCTACGTGCTGCTGGCCTTTGTGATCCTCTCCTTCTACGGCGGCGGATTCGCCACTGTGCCGGCCTACCTGCGGGACCTCTTCGGAACCTTCCAGGTCGGTGCCATCCACGGCCGGCTGCTCACCGCCTGGTCTGCGGCGGGCATCGCCGGGCCGCTGATCGTGAACTCGTTCCTAGATGCGCAGGGCACCCCCGGAGAGCTGACCGCGGCGGCCTATCAGCCTGCGCTGCTGACCATGGTGGGACTGCTGATTATCGGGTTCATCGCCAACCTGCTGGTGCAGCCCGTGGCCGACAAGTTCCACGAACCTGCCAAGCCATCCGCCCTTGAAGAGCAGAACGCTGCCGCCGGCAGCGCTGCCCGCGGCAATCCCAATCTTGATGGAGGAAACCGATGAGCAACGCGAGAGTAATCGTGAGTTGGCTGCTGGTGGGGATCCCGCTGGCCTACGGCGTTTTCCAGACGCTGACCAAGGCCGCAGCCCTCTTCAGCTGAACCGTCTGGCCTAAACATCCCCCTCCGTCCCGCCGCTTTCAACGGGAGGACGGGCCAACAGGGCTGTACAAACCGGTGGTCGGTGCAACGCTTAAGGGGCAAATCCATCCATCCGTGCGGGCGGGATCTGCCGGTGCGGAGTTAGGAGAATGCCATGAAGGCCCTTCAATACCGCAGCTTCGGCGCAGCACCGGAAATCGTGGAGATCGAAACGCCCGAACCGGGGCCGGGGCAGATTCGGCTGAAGGTCACCGCTTCCGGCGTATGCCATTCGGACGAATACATCATGTCCCTGCCCGAGGACCAGTACGTTTACGGGCTGCCGCTGACCCTTGGCCATGAGGCCGCCGGGGTGGTGGATAAGATCGGTGCCGGCGTCCAGCACGTCGAAGTGGGAGAGTCCATGGCCGTGTACGGGCCGTGGGGCTGCGGCCTTTGCTATGAGTGTTCGTCCGGACGGGAAAACTACTGCAGGAACGCCGGCAAGTACGGCATTGCCCCGCCCGGGCTCGGCGCTCCCGGAGCCATGGCTGAGTACCTCATTGTGGACAGCGCCCGCCATCTCGTGCCGCTGGGCGACCTGGATCCGGTGAAGAATGTTTCCCTGACCGATGCCGGCCTCACCCCGTACCACGCGATCAAGGGATCCCTGGAGAAACTGCATTCCGGCTCGACCGCCGTCGTGATCGGTGTCGGAGGCCTGGGCCATGTGGCCATCCAGATCCTGCGTGCGCTGACTCCCGCCACCGTGGTTGGGCTCGACGTCGACCCCGCCAAACTGGATTTGGCGGCCTCCGTGGGAGCACAGTATTCCTTCCCCTCCGAGCCCGGAGCAGTGGACATGATCAAGGACCTGACCAACGGCCTGGGCGTGGATGCCGTCTTCGACTTCGTGACCGTCCAGCCCACCCTCGACCTGGGCCAGGCCCTTGTCCGGTCCCAGGGCGACCAGGTGCTGGTGGGTGTGGGCTCCGGAACCCTCCCTGTGGGACTCGCGGCAACCGCGTCCTGGGAAACCACGATCCGTGCACCCTACTGGGGCTCGCGGACCGAGCTGTTCGAGGTGCTGGACCTCGCCCGGGACGGAGCCGTCAACGTGCACACCGAAGTCTTCTCGCTGGAGAAGGCACCGGAAGCTTACACAAAGTTGAAGAACAACCAGCTCGTCGGCCGGGCCGTTGTGGTTCCCTAGCTTCAGGCAAAGCCGCCGGCCAGCAGCAGGCCGCCGTCGAGAGTAAGGACCTGCCCGGTGACCCAGGCGGCGTCGTCGGAGGCCAGGAACGCCGCGGCCGCCGCCACGTCGCCGGGACTTCCCAGCCGTCCCAGGGGATAGGCCGCGGCCGCCTTCTCCTCCCGGCCCTCGAACAGGGCCCGGGAGAACCGCGTCTTCACCACTGCGGGTGCCAGTGCGTTGACCCGGACGGCCGGTGCCAGTTCGACGGCGAGTGAGCGGGTGAGCTGTTCCAGGGCTGCCTTGCTGATGCCGTAGAAGGCGATGCCCTTCGCGGGGGCCTGCGCACTGACGGAGGACATGTTGATCACCGACGTCCCGCCGTCGGTGAAGCCGGCCTCCGGATGCCGGCAGGCCGCCTGTACCCAGGCCAGCGCAGCCAGGACGTTGACCTCAGTGATCTTGCGCGCGGCGTCCAGATCCAGGTCCAGCAGGGATCCGTAAACCGGGTTGGTGCCGGCGTTGTTGACCAGCACATCCAGCGTGCCGAACTCCGCGGCCACCTTGTCCAGCGCTTCGCGTTGATGGAGGGGGTCCGTGGAATTTCCGGCAGTGGTCAGGACTGTTCCAGCCGGGAAATCCGCGGCAGCTTCCTCCAACCGGTCCTGGTCGCGGGCAGTGATGAGCACCTTGGCGCCCTCGTCGACGAACCTGTGGGCCACGGCCAGGCCGATTCCGCGGCTGGCACCGGTGACCAGCGCCGTTTTGCCTTCCAACCGCCGCGGCTGGCCGGAGGTCTGACCGGGATTGGTGCTCACATGCGTTCCTTCGGTGGCGGGATTTCCGGGAGCGAATCCGGTGCATCCGGACGGACCGAGTCTGTGTGAGGTCGCGCGTGCAGGTCAAGACCGGATTTCCCACGCTTGTTTTCTTTGGCGAAGCAGCCAATACCTGATTGACGGGTTCTTCAAAGCTCCATATGCTGACCCACAACCTAGGTATTGCCCCCCACAATTTCCTACCGGAACACTGTGGCCGCAAATCCCACCGATGGACTTCTATTTGCAACGGAGCAAATATGGCCAGTGTTGGTTTGCTATATGTTGGTGCTGTCCTGCTGATTAACGGCCTCATGCTCCTGGGGATTGTCCCGGGAAAATCGGCAGCCATGTTGAACTTCTTCGTGGGTGGAATGCAAGTCATTTTCCCCACCGTGATCCTTATCCAGGCGGCCGGCGACCCGGCCGTCACCTTCGCCGCCGCAGGGCTTTACCTCTTCGGCTTCACCTACCTTTACGTTGGGCTGGTCCAAGTCACCGGTGTGGGGCCGGAAGGGCTGGGCTGGTTCTCCCTCTTCGTGGCCGTCAGTGCCGTCGTGATCGGAACCCTGCAGTTCACCATGACTGCCGATCCGGTATTCGGGGTGATCTGGTACCTGTGGGCGGTCCTATGGCTGCTGTTCTTCCTGGTGCTCGCCCTGGGCAGGGAGACACTGACACGCACCACGGGATGGTTTGCGGCGCTGGGCGGACAACTCACCGCCACCCTGCCCGCTTTCTTCCTCCTGACCGGCAACTATGTCTCCAACGCCTCAACGGCTACGGCGATGGCAGTGGCCGGAGCCGCCATCCTAGCGGTGTCGTTCTACCTTGGCCGCAGGCGGGTCGTGGACACTGCCAGCCCGGAGCCGGGATCTGCTGCCGCCCTCACCTAGCAAAGGAAGACCATGCCGCTGTACGTCTACCGCTGTCCGGACTGCCGGGACTTCGAAATCCTGGCCGCTATGGGCCAGGTCCGGGACTCAGTGTCCTGCCCCGGATGTGGCAGGCCGGCGGCGCGCAGATTCACCGCGCCGCACCTTTCCCGCTCTTCCTCGAGTGCCTACAAGCTGATCGAAGGCGCGGCCCGCTCCGCATCGGAGCCGGCAGTCGTCTCCTCCGTGGGGGGAGCGGCCCGTGCATCCCGGGGCGGTGGAATCACGACGAATCCGCTGCACCAAAAACTCCCCAGACCCGACTAAGCGCCACAATTTCAAAGGAGAAGTAATGCCACAAGTCGTATTTCCTCTCGATTCCTCCAAAAAGTTCGAAGACCAGGAAAAGCTGGGCCACAACCGGTGGCACCCAGAGATTCCGCCCGTGGCGGTCGTGAAACCGGGGGAGTCCTTCCGGGTGGACTGCCGTGAATGGTTCGACGGCGCGATTATCAACGATGATTCGGCGGAAGACATTCTGAATGCCCCGCTCCTGACCGTCCACAAGCTCAGCGGGCCGTTCGGCGTGGAAGGTGCCAAACCGGGCGACCTGCTGGTGGTGGACATCCTCGATGTCGGGCCCATCCCGCAGGAGGACTCCGGACCGCTGGCCGGACAGGGTTGGGGCTACACCGGGATCTTCGCGAGGGAGAACGGCGGCGGGTTCCTCACCGAGCAGTTCCCCGACGCCTACAAGGCCATCTGGGATTTCAATGGCCAGACGGCGACGTCCCGGCACGTCCCCGGCGTCTCCTTCAACGGACTGATCCATCCGGGACTCATGGGCACCGCGCCGTCGGCCGCACTGCTCGCCACATGGAACAAGCGCGAGGGAGATCTGATTGCCACGGATCCGCACCGCGTGCCGCCGCTGGCACTGCCGCCGGAAGCCGAGCATGCCGTCCTGGGCGGGGTGCCCAGGGATGAGTGGGGCCGGGTCGGCAGCGAAGCGGCACGCACAGCCCCGCCGCGGGAAAACGGTGGCAACCAGGACATCAAGAACCTGTCCAAGGGATCCCGGATCTTTTACCCGGTCTTTGTGGACGGCGCGAACTTGTCGGTCGGGGACCTGCACTTCTCCCAGGGCGACGGCGAAATCACCTTCTGCGGCGCCATTGAGATGGGCGGGTTCATCGACCTGCGGGTGGACATCATCAAGGGCGGAATGGACACCTACGGTGTTTCTGAGAACGCCATCTTTATGCCCGGAAACGTGGACCCGCAGTTCAGTGAGTGGATCGCGTTCTCCGGCACGTCGGTAACGCTCGACGGCGAGCAGCGCTACCTCGATTCGCACCTGTCCTACCAGCGGGCCTGCCTGCACGCCATCGATTACCTGACCAAGTTCGGCTACTCCCCGGAGCAGGCCTACCTGCTGCTCGGCGCCGCGCCGATCGAGGGCCGGCTCTCCGGAGTGGTGGACATCCCGAACTCCTGCTCCACGGTCTACATCCCGACGTCGATCTTCGACTTCGACATCCGGCCCTCCGCCTCGGGGCCGTTCCAGATCGATCCGGGTATGGGAGCTCCGCGCGCCAGTAACAGGTAAACAACCTCACCGGCGGTGCCCGGAGCCCCGCTCCCACCGGCCCGGGGTCTCCGGGTCTCTTGGTGTCGCCCGCGCAGTTTCCCAACCGTCGTTGCTGGGGTGACTGATGTTGTCCCACCAGGCCCAGGGGTAACGACGGCTGGGAAACCGCGTTAGCTGTCCGCGCCCGCAGCCCGCCGCCCCGGACTACCGGTACTTGCGGTGCAGGTTCTCCTTCGGCTCGCCGTCCGTGGCCGAGGTGGAGATCCACGGGCCGGTGCCCTCGGACTGGTCCAGGATGCCGGCCTCGAGCCAGGTGTAGCGGCCGTCGAGTACCTTCTTGGAGAGCTTGCGGTCCTGTGGATCGGAGTTGTTCCACAGCTCGGTAAACAGTGCGTCCACCCGGACCCGGGACTGTGCGCAGAAGGTGTCCGCGAGTTCGTAGGCCGAGGCGCCTTCCTTGGCGTCCCGGACCCGGATCGTTTCGGCCTTCATGCAGACCGCGGACATGGCGAACAGTTCCGCGCCGATGTCCACGATCCGGCCGAGGAACACCTGGTGGTGCTCCAGCCCAGCCTGCCAGCGGGCCATGCCGTAGAAGGTGGAACGTGCCAGTTTCCGGGAGGCACGCTCCGCATAGCGCAGGTGCCGGGCCAGCGGTCCGAACTCGGCGTACGACGACGGCACGTTCCCCCGCCCGACGGCGAGAGTGGGCAGCCACCTGCCGTAGAACCCGCTGGCCTTCGCGCCGGCCTTTACCTTGTTGCCCAAGGGTGCGTCCGCGACAGCGAGGTCTCCGGCCGCCTTCAGGTGAGCGTCCACGGCCTCGCGGGCGATCAAGAGGTGCATGATTTCCGTGGAGCCCTCGAAGACCCGGTTGATCCGCAGGTCCCGCAGCTGCTGCTCGGCGGCAACCGCTCGTTCCCCGCGCGCCGCCAGCGAAGCAGCGGTTTCGAAGCCGCGTCCGCCGCGTACCTGCACCAGCTCGTCGGCAATGTTGTACGCCATTTCGCTGGCCCAGAGCTTGGCCAGCGCTGCCTCGATCCGGATGTCCTTGGTGCCGGCGTCGGCCATTTCCGCTGAGAGTTCAAAAACGGATTCCAACGCGAAAGTTGTCGCGGCAATAAATGCCAGTTTCTTGCCCACCGCTTCGTGCCGTCCGATCGGGCGGCCCCACTGCTCGCGGGCACCGGACCAGCCGCGGGCCATCTTCAGCGACCATTTCCCACCCGCGGCGCACATCGCCGGAATGGATAGGCGCCCGGTGTTCAGCGTGGTCAGGGCAATCTTCAGGCCCTGGCCAACGCGCCCCACCATGTTCCGGGCGGGAACCCGCACTCCGCGGAGCCGGGTCACGCCGTTCTCGATGCCGCGCAGGCCCATAAAGTTGTTGCGGTTCTCCACGGTGATGCCGGGGGTATCCATTTCCACGATGAACGCGCTGATCCCGCCCTTCTGTCCGTCGTGCGCGGGAACCGCTGCCATCACGACGACGAGTTCGGCGATCACGCCGTTGGTGGTCCAGAGCTTCACGCCGTCGAGCACGTACTCGCTGCCGTCCTCGGACGGCACCGCGGTGGTGCGCATGCGCGCCGGATCGGAGCCGACGTCGGGCTCGGTCAGTAGAAACGCGGTGATGGCACCCGCGGCGCAGCGCGGCAGGTACTCCTGGCGCTGTTCCTCGGTGCCGAATACCTTCACCGGTTCCGGCACCCCGATTGAAAGGTCTGCCGAGACCAGGGCGCCGAGGCTGGGATGCACGGTGCCCAGGAGCATCAGGGCCCGGCCGTAGTAAAGCAGCGAGAGCCCCAGGCCGCCGTATTTCCGGGGGATCTTGATCCCGAACACACCCAGCTCCGCCAGGCCCTTGAGGTATTCATCGGGGATGACACCGGTGCGTTCGATGAGCTGGCCGTCCAGGGTGGAGCAGTAATCGGTCAGGTCCGCCAGGAACTGTTCGGAGCGCTCGATCTCCGCCTGCGCAGGAGTGGGATGCGGGCGGATCAGGGAAAGGTCGAAGTCGCCCAGATAGATCCCTTTGGCGAAACTGGGCCGCCGTTCATCGGTGATGCGCGAGGCTTCCGCGACGTCGCGGGCGTCTTTCTCGCTGACTTTCCGCTCCCGGAGCCTGCGGACCGAATCGTCCTCGCCGGTGTATTGGGCATCCTGCAGATTAGTGGAACTCATGTGTTTTCCCCTATGGCCTGGTAGGTCGGGACTGCTCCCCCCGCAGCCTCGGCGCGCTGTGCCGACCATGCTACGCGTTCCTACTGGCCGGTAAAGGGGTAACGGAAGAACACTCAGCCTGGCCGGACGATCCCCTCCATTTGCCGCGTCTGGCCGGAGGGTGGGCTCTGTCCGGTCACGGACTTCCCTGCCCGGGCAGGGAAGCGATATGCCCGGAACTGCCGCTCGGATTTGCCCCGCCCGGCCCCTGGAAAACCAATTTTGCGGTCTGCGACCCGTAACGACACGGGATACTTGACAGCCACCCCCTGTCTGCGGTTTGGATAGTAAGTACACTGAGGATTTAGGAACATCAGGCACAGCTATCTCAGGGGGACCCAGAGAATGCAGAATGACGGAGATTGGGAGGCCATCCGGCTCCTCTCCACAGCGGCTCGAATGCTGCGCCGGGAGATGGACAACAGGCTCCGCGCCATGGGGCTGACCCAGGAACGGGTCACGGCCCTGAAAGTGCTGCGGGACGCCGGACCCATGCGGCGGGCAGAGCTCGCCCGGCGGCTGCGGGTCACGGCGCAGACCCTCGGCACCACGCTGGTCAGCATGCGGGCCCAGGGGCTGGTCAATGAAGTCGGCGACGATGCCGGCAGTACTCCGCGGCGCGCGGTGGGAATCTCGGAGTACGGACGTGCAGCCCTGAATGACGCGATCCGCTTGGAGGGCCAGAATCTGACCGCTGAACTGCGCCCGGCGCTGCGCCGGGAACTGATCTCGTTGATCACCGAACTGGAAGGCAGCCGGCAGTACGGCACCGCCAGCGCAGCGGGCGCCTAAGCAATGCCCCGGATTCGAACCTGACCTGCTCGTTGCTGCGCGGTAACGTGGAGCCATGAGTGAAGGAATCCGCGTAGCCGCAGCCGATGAGATCGATGAGGGTGAGGCCGTCACCGTTGACGCGACCACCGCGGGAACGGGAGACGACATTGCCGTCTTCCACAGTGATGACGGGAACTTCTATGCCCTGAACGACACCTGCACGCACGAAGAAGCCTCTCTGGCTGAAGGCTGGGTGGAAGATGGGGAAGTTGAATGCCCGGTGCACTCGGCCCGGTTCTGCCTCAAAACCGGTGTAGCCCTGTGCCTGCCTGCCACGGTCAACGCCGTGGCCCACCGCGTCGAAGTCATCGACGGCGACGTCGTCCTCTACCCGGGCGTTGCCCCCGCCGGTTCCTAGCGATGACCTTGGCTGAAGCCGCAGCAGGCCCCCAGTCCGTGGTTGTCATCGGAGCCGGACCTGCCGGATTCAGTGCGGCAGCTGAACTGCGGCAGCGCGGTTTCACGGGGACGATCCAGCTCCTGGACCCTGCAGGACTGCCGCACGACCGCCCGCCGCTGAGCAAGGCATACCTTGCGGGAACGCTGAACGAGGCGGGCATCGCGCTCGCGGCCCCGGACTGGTTCAGGGAGAACTCGGTCCAGCTCGTGGCGGACACCGCCGTCTCGATCACTCCGGACGAAGGAAAAGTTGCCCTTGCAGGCGGCAGCGAACTCCAGGCTGATGCGCTGGTTCTGGCCACCGGCGGAACGGCACGCGCACCCCGGTTCCCCGGAGCAGGCCTGATCCATACGCTCCGGACCAAGGCCGACGCCGATGCCCTGCGCGCGCAGCTGGGGCCGGGCCGGAAGCTTGTCATTATCGGCGCCGGCCTGATTGGCGCTGAAGTCGCGTCCACTGCGGCAGCTCTGGGAACCGCCGTCGTACTCATCGATCCCGTTCCCGTGCCGCTGGTTCCGGCTGTGGGGGAGGAACTGGCGGCTTACCTGCACCGGATGCATGCAGATGCGGGCGTCCGGACCATCACGGGCCTGCCTGTCGATGTGGTGCCGGAGCCGACGGGGTACTCCGTTGTCCTGGATGACGGTTCCCTGATCGACGCCGATGCCGTGCTGGCAGCGATCGGCATGGCGCCTGACGCCGCCCTCGCGGAGGCAGCCGGAATCGCTGTGGACGGCGGTGTGCTGGTTGACGCGGCCGGACGGACCAGCCATCCCCGCGTCTTCGCGGCGGGAGATTCCACCCGCCGGAGCATTAGCGGCGTCCATAGCCGCCGCTCCGAACACTGGGACGCTGCCGTGCGCTCCGGACGGGCCGCAGCCGCCGGCCTTCTTGGCCAGGAACCTGATGAAGAGGCCGTGCCCTGGTTCTGGACCGACCGCTATGGCGTCCACGCCGAAGCCGTCGGCAGCATGGATGCTGAGGGGCAAACGGTGGAGCGCAGGTCTCCGGGGCCTGGCTATATGGTTTTTCGAATCGCTCCCGACGGCACCTTGGCCGGAGCGGCTGGGGTCGACGCCGGCCCGGCGCTGCGCGCTGTCCGCCGCCTGATCGCGTTGAAAAAGCCGGTATCCGCGGAGCAGCTTGCTGATCCGGCCACCGACTTGCGCCGGCTGGTACGTTCCCGGCCCTGAGCCCGATTCCGGTCCGCCCCGCGCCGGCGGGGGCCTATTAGCGCATACTTGCGTTGCGTATTTCCGGTCTTCATAGGTTAGCCTTACCTTGCCGGACAAATCCGGCATCTCAGTCAACATTGCAAAACCTAGGAGCCCCAATGGCCCTGTCCCGCATGCGCAGTCTTGCTGCCGTCGCTGCCGTCGCCGTGCTGTCCCTGTCCGCCTGCTCTACCGGCTCGTCGTCGGACTCTGGTTCCGAGAGCACCGCTGCTTCCAGCGACCAGTTCCCGGTCACCGTCGAGCACGCGTTCGGTGAGACGACCATTGAAGCGCCCCCGGAGCGCGTCGCGACCGTCTCCTGGGTCAACACCGACACAGCACTTGCCCTAGGCGTCGTTCCCGTAGGTATGCCGCTCTACGAATGGGGCGGCAACGAAAACGGCACGACTCCCTGGATCGACGATGCGCTTGAGGAACTCGGCGCACCGATCGGCTCGGACAAGGCGCCGGTCCAGTACGCGGAAACCGACGGTATTGCCTTCGACGAAATCGCCGCCACCAATCCCGACGTGATCCTCGCTGCGTACTCCGGCATCACGGAAGAGGACTACAAGAAGCTCAGCGCCATCGCTCCCGTCGTTGCCTACCCCGACGTTCCCTATTACACGTCCTGGCAGGACTCCGCCACCATGATCGGCGACGCCCTCGGCAAGAGCGAGGAAGCCGCCAAGCTCGTTGAAGACACCGAAAAGGCGATTGCCGACAAGGCCGCCGAGTACCCCGAGCTCGCCGGAACCAGCTTCATCTACGGCAACCTCGACACCACGGCCGGTGCCGACCAAATCTCGATCTACACCTCCGGTGACAACCGTCCCAAGTTCCTGAAGGAACTGGGCATGGTCCAAGCCCCGATCGTGGATGAGAACGCGCCCACTGACGCGTTCTACCTGACTTGGTCCCCGGAACGCGCCAACGAGCTCGAATCTGACCTATTCGTCAGCTGGGTGGCCGACGACGCCGCCAAGGAGGCCATCACCGCCGATCCGCTGCTGAGCCAGATTCCGGCCGTCAAGAACGGCGGACTGGTGGCTGATTCTGACAACACCCTGACGCTGTCCATCTCCGCAGCCAACGTCCTGAGCATCCCCTACGCGCTGGACAACTTCGTTCCGCTGTTGGGCGAGGCTGCAGCACAGGTTAAGTAACTCCAGCACCCAGCAAAACTGCCCCGCCGGCTCCCGTCCGGCGGGGCACTTTTGTGGGTGCCCCTGCACAAGGGACGCCCATCACCAAATTGGACAGGCCCCCCGGTCGGTTTGCCATCATCGGCAATATGCAGGAATTCCTCGATGCCATCGACCCGCTCAAGCCGCTGATCGCCGTCGCGGCGGCCGTCGCGGCAGCACTCATCACCTCCCGGATTATCCGAAGCCTCATCGCCCGCATCTTCCGGAAAGTCCCCCGGATCCGGGAAGTGACGGCGCTGGGCCGCAACCCGCTGCGCCTGGTGCTCGCCTTGATCGGCGCCCGGATCGCCCTCGGCGCCACCGCCCGGCCGGAGCCTTGGTTCGGGGCAGTGGACTACATCCTGGTCGTCGGCCTGATCGCGGCGCTCGGCTGGCTCGCCGTCGTTGCCCTCCTGATCATCGAAGCCGTCCTGCTGGCGAAATTCGATGTTGAAACCAAGGACGACCGGCGCGTACGCCGGCTGAAGACGCAGCTGATCCTGGGCCGCCGGGTAGCGGTAGCCTTGGTCATCACGATCAGCGTGGCGTGTGTATTGCTGACCATCGAAGAAGTCCGGGCGCTTGGCGCCGGTCTGCTTGCCTCCGCCGGCCTGATCTCCATCGTCGCCGGCCTGGCCGTGCAGAGTACGTTGATCAATGTGTTCGCCGGCCTGCAGCTGGCCTTCACCGACGCTATCCGCGCGGACGACGTCGTTGTGGTCGAAAGCCAGTGGGGCACCATCGAGGAAATCACCATGACCTACGTGGTGGTCCGGCTCTGGGACGATCGCCGGATGATCCTGCCCTCCACCTATTTCACCAGTACTCCGTTCGAGAACTGGACCCGAAAGGACTCGGCAATCCTGGGTACCGTCGAGCTGGATGTGGACTGGAACACCCCCGTCCCGGAGCTGCGGGCGGAACTGAAGCGCATCCTGGCCAACACCGAGCTCTGGGACGGGCGCACCGGAGTACTGCAGGTCACCGATGCCGTCCAGGGACTGATCCGGCTCCGGATCATGGTTTCCGCTACCGACAGCGGCACGCTCTTCGACCTGCGCTGCCTGGTCCGGGAATCGATGGTCGCCTTCCTGCAGGAACATCATCCGGACGCGCTGCCCCGGCAGCGGTTCGAGCACCTGCGCGAACCCCTGCCGGAAACTCCGCCCCGGCATCTCGAGGAAGTGCGGCGGCACGGCGTTGATCCGGAGGATGCCGGCGCTGCCCAGCTCTTCACCGGAAGCATTGATGCCGTGGAGCGTAACCGCAGTTTCTCCGGTCCCGGACAGGATGCGTGGGAGGACCGCGACGAGCGCGTCGACCGCTAGGTGTTGACAAGCCCGGGGTGGCACGGGCTGGAATGATATCCACGGCGCGGCGGCGCATTATGCGATGGCCGCGGACGAAGCCTGCGGCTAAAGCCTGCGGACGACGACGGATAGGAAACCTGACGCCATGGTTGACCAATACGCGATCCACGAATTGCAGGGCTGCACTGTCTGGGCCAAGGACGGCGAACGGCTTGGGCTGGTGGGCAACGTCCACCTGGACCGTGCCACCGGGCAGCCTGCCTGGGTCACCGTGGCGCTGGGCCTCTTTGAAGGGCGCCAGTACTTCGTGCCGCTGGCCGGCTCCCGGCGTGACGGGGACGATCTGTATGTGGACTATTCCCGCCAGGCCATTGAAGACTCACCGGACATGGACCACGAGGGCGCGCTTAGCCCGGACGAGGAAGCTGCGCTGGAGGACTATTACAAGGGCTGGTGAGTGCAAAGGCTGGTGACACCCGGCGGGCCTGCTTTGATATAAGCCTGCTTAGCAATACGATGGGTACCCGGATTCGACCAGCCAGGAGGGCCAATGGCTCAGCAGGACAACGCCGCCCAGCAGGACGGCGCTTCGCTTGGGACAGCGACCAAACCCGACTCGCCGACGGAAGTCACCAAGCCCAGCTGGATGTACATCTTCCGGAAGACCATCCGCGAGTTCTCCAAGGACCAGTGCACCGACCTGGCCGCGGCGCTGACCTACTACACGGTGCTGGCACTGTTCCCGGCACTGCTGGCCCTGGTCTCCATCCTCGGGATCGTGGGCCAGGCCGAAAGCACCACCAAGGCGCTGCTGGACTTCGTGGGCTCCTTCGCCCCCGAGGACGCAGTCAACGTGCTGGCCGGCCCGATCAACCAGCTGACCTCATCAAACGCCGCTGGGTGGGCGCTCGTTGTCGGTATTGCGGGCGCTTTGTGGTCCGCTTCGGGTTATGTTGGCGCCTTTGGGCGGTCCATGAACAAGATCTACGAAGTCCAGGAAGGCCGGCCTATCTGGAAACTGCGGCCCATCCAGCTGCTGGTAACCCTCATCATGATCCTGCTGGTCGCGGGCCTGCTGATCATGCTGGTCATCAGCGGCCCGATCGCTGAGACCATCGGCAACTGGATCGGAATGGGCGGTGAGGCGCTTGTCGTCTGGAACATCGCCAAGTGGCCGGTCATGGTGGCCTTCGCCGTAGTCCTGATTGCCCTGCTGTACTACGCCACTCCCAACGTGAAACAGCCCAAATTCCGCTGGATGAGCATGGGCGCCTTCCTGGCCCTGATCATTATGGCCATTGCCACGCTTGGGTTCGCGTTCTACGTCGGCAACTTCGGCAGCTACAACGCCACCTACGGGGCCATCGGCGGCGTGATCGTGCTGCTGCTGTGGATCTGGCTGGTCAACATCTCCCTGCTGTTCGGCGCGGAGTTCGACGCCGAAGTCGAGCGCGGGCGTGAACTGCAGGCCGGCATCCAGGCCGAGCACTCGATCCAGCTCCCGCCGCGGGACACCACCCTGCTGGACAAGCGCGCGGAGCAGGAAGCCAAGGACGTTGAGCAGGGACGTGCCCTGCGCCAGCAGCACGCCGGCAAGGACTACGACGACGACCTATAGGCCAGCCGGCCCGCACCAACACCAAACCAAGACCAAATGAGCTGGCCCGGCCCCGCAGATGCGGGGCCGGGCTGGCTTTGCCGTTTCGTTTCGTGAGTCTAGCGTCCGGGGCCCAGCAGTGGAGACGCGGGCAGGCCTGCCTGTTCGCTAAGCCCGTCCAATACATCCTTGAAGGCCCGCAGCGAGGACCGCTTCGGTTGCCAGCCGAGCAGCTCCCGGGCCCGGGAGGTATCCATCAGCGGAGCACCGGCGGCCATGTCGATCCAGCCCGGATCTGTCCGCTGGAGCCCGGCCGCCCAGGTGAGGCCAACGACGGCGCGGACCAGGGCCACAGGAATGTTCAGGATGCGGCGCGCGCCCAGCAGTCCGGCCAGCACCTCGGGGGTGATGACCGGGTCGGCGGCGATGTTGTAGGCCCCCTCGGCGCGCTGGTCGATCACGCGCCAGTAAGCGTCGGCCATATCGTCGGCGTGCACCACCTGGAAGGAGAACTCCGCAGGCAGCGGAATCAGCGGCAGGCTCAGCCGGTTCAGGATGAACCGGGGCACCAGCGGGCCCAGGAAAGAGCGGCCGATCTCACTTCCGGCGTCGGACTGGAAAATCAGGCCCGGGCGCAGCCGGACAACGGCAATTTCCGGATAGCGGCGCTCGAACTCATCGAGCAGTTCTTCCTGTTCGCCCTTGTGCCGGCTGTAGTGCGAGGTGGCGATCCCGCGGGCAGGCCAGGATTCGTCCGTCAGGGTGTCCTTGGAGGCGGGGGAGTAGGCGCCCACCGAGGACGCGCAGACGACCTGGCGCACCCCGGCCTCGGCCGCAGCGGAGAGCATGTTCTCCGTACCGTGCACGTTGATCCGGTGCAGTTCTGCCTCATCGCGGTTGGGCTGGATGGCCCACACAAGGTGGACCACCGCATCCACGCCGTCGAGCACTTCAACCAGCTCATCCCGGCCGCCCTTCGACGCAACGTCGATGCTGTGCCATTGGACACCCTCATACGGTCCGGTGGCCTGGGCAGGGATCCGCCGGGCGACGCCGATAATCTCCAGCCCGTCCGGGCGCTCGGCACGGGCCGCCTGCAGGCGGCGCAGGACGGCAGTCCCCACATTTCCAGTGGCTCCGAGGACGGCTACTCGCATCAGGG